>JAUXWS010000068.1 GCA_030685015.1 bacterium | reverse complement strand
GGCGCGGGCGGCGGCGGCGGGCAGGTGCCCGGCCTCGGCGCAGAGGGACATCTCCCGCCCGCCGGCGGCCAGGCAGCGTTCCAGCAGGGCCGCCAGCCGGCCGCCCAGGTCGTCCCGCTCCGCGTCGAGCACGGCCAGCCGGCGCAGGAAGGTCAGCCCCTCCGCCTCGTCGCTGGCCCGTCCGATGGGCGAGACGGCATCGGCGGCGGCCTGGGCGGCGATCTGGCCCGCCGATCCGATCACCTGGCCGCGCAGTCCGGCCTGCCGCATGCGCAGCAGTTCCCCCAGGCGCCGGCTGTCCTGCAGGTCGGGCCGCAGCAGGAGGTCCTCCAGCATGGCCATCCAGTCCGCGCCGCGCCGGGCGAGGCCGTGGAAGCCCAGGATGAGGCACTGGACCGGATCCGGGCCGGACACGCCCATGCTGTGGTGCGAGCCCAGGGAGACGCCGCCCGTCAGCGCCCGCAGGCGGCGCTCGCTGGCCTCCACGCCCAGTCCGGCGTGGCTGATGCGGGTCAGCCAGCCCAGGAGGTCGGCCAGGACGAGATCGGGATCGTCGGCGGCCAGGGGCAGGGCCAGCTTGAGGTGGCAGAGGCCGTTGACCGGCTGGTCGTGCAGGTGGAGCCGCCCGCCGGGCAGGCTCCGCTCCACGGTCGGCCAGCTGGAGAAGGTGCGGGGCAGGTGGGCGGGGTCGAGGGCGGGCATGCAGCCGAGGTCGCCCTCGTCGCCACGCCAGGCCGCCACGCGGCGCGCCTGCTCCACCAAGCGGCGGCTCTCCTCCTCGCCCAGGCTCCGGCGCCGCTCCACCAGGCTTGCGGCCAGGGCGCGCTCGCGGGCCGCGGCCGCCCCCGGGTCGGGCTCCAGCTCCAGGCAGAGACGCTCGGGATTGTCCAGCAGCCAGCGCCGGATCAGCCCGGGCAGGAAGCCGGGCGCCGCCGCCTCCTGGCGCAGGCGCTCCAGCAGCAGGTCGTTGCGCAGGCCGGCGTGGGGATCCCCGCCCTCCATCCAGTGCGGCAGGGAGAAATAGAGCAGGGCCAGGCCCCAGGGCATGCCCCACACCCGGCTCTGCTCGCGGTTGTCCAGTTCGTAGCGGTCGAGGGCGGCCTCCACCTGGGCGGGATCCAGCCCCTCCGCGGCCAGGCGCTCCAGGACCTCCCGCGTGACGCGCTCCACCTCGGCGGCGGCCCCGGGCGCCACCTCCTTCAGGCCGATACCGAAGGCAAGCTGGGACATGGAGCCGTCGAAGCCCACCGGCGCCAGGGCGGGACCAAGCCCGCTCTGCAGCAGGGCGTGGTTGAGGGGGGCGGCCAGGCCGCCGCACAGCACGTCGAAGAGGAAGGCGAGGCGCACCGCCTCGTCCAGGTCCGTCTGCGGGCAGAGGCGCCAGCCCACGGCGGCGAAGCGGGGAGAGCGGCCGGCGGCGGCGCCCACCACCGGATAGCGCCCGGCCACCTGGCGGGGCGCGCCCAGGGGCGGTTGGGGACCGAGCGTCAGCCCGGGCAGCGGGCCCAGGCCGCGGAAGGCCTCGTCCAGCCGGGCCAGGGTGGGGCCCAGCGGCAGGCAGCCGAAGGTGCCGTTCCAGGAGTTCCCCGGATGGTAGTGGCGGCGGTGGAAGGCCCGCCAGGACTCCACGTCCAGATCGGGGATGGCCTCGGGATCGCCCCCCGACTCGCGGGCATAGCAGAGGTCCGGCATCAGCTCCCGGCGGAAGCGGCGGGAGAACTGGGCTTCCGGACTGCTCAAGGCCGCCTTCATCTCGTTGTAGACCACCCCGCGGATCTCCAGCGGCGTGGCGGGATCCGCCGGATCGCGGAACTCCAGGCGCCAGCCCTCCTGGAGGAAGGCCTCCTCCTCGAGCAGGGGGTGGAAGACGGCGTCCAGGTAGCGCACCAGCAGGTTGTCCCAGTCCTCGGCGTTGGGCGTGGCGAAGGGGTAGGCCGTGCGGTCGGGGCTGGTGAAGGCGTTGAGGAAGCTGTTGAGGGAGCGCCCCGTCAGCTGGTTGAACATCTTGACGGGAAAGGCGCGCGAGCCTTCCAGCACCGTGTGCTCGAGGATGTGGGCCACGCCCGTGTCGTCCCGGGGCAGGGTGCGCAGGCAGGCGATGAAGACGTTCTCCTCCAGCTCGTGGCTGATGTGGAGATGGCGGGCCCCCGTCTCCAGGTGGCGCAGCTCCCAGCTGTGGGCGCGCAGGTTGGGCAGCTCCCGGCCAGAGCGCACTTCGAAGCCGTGCAGGCGGGCGCCGATGGCCAGGGCGGGATTGCGCGGATCGTGCATGGGACTCCTAATAATCGGTGCCGAGGGTCAGCACGAACTGCGGACCGGCGGGATTGCCGTCCCAGGTCGTCACCCAGGCCCAGTCCATCTTCATCACGGCGATGCCCAGGTTGACGCGGAAACCCCAGCCGTAGCTCATGAGCAGGTCCCGCAGGTGGCCCTCGCTGTCCACCGCCTGCCAGCTGCCGTCGTGGTCCCAGGCCCCGCCCACGTCGGTGAAGAGCACGCCGCGCAGGTCGCGCAGCACGATGGTGAAGGGCCAGCCCGTCACCAGGTAGCGCAGGATGGGATAGCGCAGTTCGGCGTTGCCCAGGAGGAAGCGGTCCCCCTCCCGCTGGTAAAGGGCGGCCCCGCGCAGGGGCTGCACCAGTGCGGCGTAGTAGAGCTCTTCGATGTTGCTGCGCAGGCGGTTGACGGCGGGGTCGTCGTCCCGCCGGAAATAGCTCGTGTTGATCCAGTTGGGCGCCCCGCCCAGGAAGAAGCGCTGGGGGGTGGGGCCCACCGAGGCGCCGCCCGCCAGGCGCAGGGCCACCTGCAGATCCCCGTTCAGGCGCAGATAGCGCCGCAGGTCGGCCTCCATCGTGTGGAAATCGTTGCCGGCGTCGGCCCCGCCGCGGATGGGGAAGCCCCGTGTGTAGCCGGCCGATCCGCGCCAGCCGTTGACCGGTCCCGTGTCGCGCCAGAGGGTGTTGTCGAAGACCCAGGCCAGGCCGCTGGTCAGGAAGCGGCCCGACTGGTACTCCTGGTAGATGGGCGTGCCGTAGGCGTCCTCCCGGTAGTTGGTGCGGTTGAGGCTGTCCCGGTCCACCGTCGTCCAGCGGTTGTCCAGCTGCAGCCGGGTGAAGCGCGAGAGCGGCCAGGAGAAACTGGCCTCCAGCCCCAGCAGGCCGTCCCGGTAGTAGCGGTTCGGCGTCTCGCCGTGGAGGTAGTGGACGTAGCGGAAAACCCCGCCCAGCATCTGCAGGCGCCGGGCGCTGTACTCGTAGTAGCTGTAGACGTTCGAGAACTCGATGCGGTTGTAAAAATTGAGGTAGGTGTAGATGCGGTGGTTGCCCAGCAGGTCGCTGAAGACAAGCTGGCTGACGCCCTGGAAGCCGAAGATGTCGTCGTACTGGGCCGTGGCTTGGGACATGTCGGGCGAGAAGCGCAGCTTGTATAGGCGGGGCAGGAAACGGCCCTCCTCGTCCAGGCGCGGCGGCGTCAGGCCTGTCTTCAACGCCAGGCCGGCCCCCTCCTCCTCGGCGGCGCGGCGGCTCATCCAGCGGCGATAGGTCTCCCCGCCGAAGTTGGACAGGTCGCTGAAGTCCACCTGCCGCCAGCGCAGGTCCTCCCCGGCGTCGGGGGCGGCGGGGCGGGCGGCCGTCTCCTCGCGGCGGTCCCGCACGCGGTTGAAGGGGAGCAGGTCGTGGTCGTCGGCGGGCATGGGTCCCAGCCGCTCCAGCCGCCGGATGTCCTTGTGCAGGAAGATGTCGTAGCCACCCTGCTCGAAACTGGCGAAGAGCAGCTTGCCCTGCCCGGAGAGGGAGGGCTGGAAGATGCCCGTCAGCATGCTGGTGCGGCGCTCGGGCACGGGGGAGGCACCCACGAAAGCGGCGGGGTCGCCGGGCAGGGAGTAGAGGTTCCAGGCGCCGCCGGCGTCGCTCACGAAGTAGATCTCGCCGTCGGGCAGGGCGGACCAGATGGGCGTGCGCTTGCCATAGGGCGAGCGGGTCAGGCGCTTGAGCGGGAGCGGGGCCTCCGCGTCGGCCAGGACGCCCGCCAGGTCGGCCAGGTAGACCTCGTCCACCGAGTAGGAGCGGCCGGCCATGGCCACCAGGGCATCGCGCCCCAGGTCGTCGCCGCGGTCGCTGGTGAAGAGCAGGTGCCGGCCGTCGGGGCTGAAGGAGGGATCGCTGTCGCTCCAGCTGTCGCGCGTCAATTCGATGACGCGGCTGCTCGCCACCTCGAGCAGCCAGATGTCGCTGCGGCCCTGGTGCTGGGCGACGAAGGCGATCCAGCGCCCGTCCGGGCTGAAGGCCGGGCTGTAGAGCCCCTGCAGGCCGAGAGCCCAGCGCTGGCGCACCCGGCCGTCGCGGGCGTCGAGCAGGAAGAGCACGTCCTCCGCTCCCGCCTTGGAGGCGAAGGCGATGCGTTCGCCGTCCGGCGCCCAGGCGATGCCCGGCCGCAGCCAGTGCAGCTCCTCGAACTGGCCGGACTGCTGCCCGTGCAGCAGGCGCCGCGCCTTGTCGGGCTGGGTGATGTGGGCCAGGTAGAGGTCGAAGTAGCCGGTGCGGTCGCTGAGGAAGACCATGCGGTCGCCGGAGGGGCTGATCGCCGGGCTGTTGTTGACGAAGTTGCCCAGGGCGACATGGTCGGTGACGCGGTCGGCGAATTCCCCCGCCCGCCGCCGCTCCTGGATCTCCGGCCAGTACATGCGCCGCAGGTAGTTTTTCCATTGGCGGGACAGCTCCTCCACGCCGAAGCCCAGGGTGCCCTCCATCCCGCGCTCGATGCTGCGCAGGCTGCGCACCTTGTGCATCAGCTCGGAGAAGCGCTCGCGGCCGAACTCGTCCTCCAGGTAGCAGAAGACGCTCTGGCCACCCTTGTAGGCCAGGAAGCCGCCCAGGTAGGGGATGTCCGGCAGGTAGCCCGAGACGACGGCGTCGGCCATGAACATGTTGGCCTCGCGGTCCCAGCCCGAGCGGCTGGTGTACTCGCTGGTCCCCTCGGCGAACCAGAGGGGGAGCGGGAAGCGGATGAAGCCGGCGATGATGCGCTCGCCGTAGAACATGGAGAGCTGGAAGGCGTGGTTCAGCTCGTGGTGGATGACGTGGCGGTAGGCCTCCCACGATCCCTGGAAGGGCACGACCACGCGGTTCTTGTAGAACTCGGTGAAGCCGCCCACGCTCTCGGGGACGACGCCCGGCGTGAGGTTGGTGTTGGAGAAGTCGTTGTGGCTCTGGTAGGTGATGATGACGATGCGCTCGCCCTGGGGCAGCTCCCAGTTGTAGTCGCGGGTGAGGACGGCATAGGCGCTGTCCGCCGTGTGGGCGGTGAAGGCGGCCTGCTCGTAGCCGCCCTCGTAGTAGTAGACGTCGAAGTGCTCGCTCTGGATGTAGGACCAGGTCTTGCTGGCGTACTGGACCTTGTTCTGGCCGAAGCCCTGGGCCGGCAGCACACGTGGCGCGGCCAGCAGCAGAAGCAGCGCCAGCAGGCGGCAGGCCGGTCCGCTCAGGAGGCGTGCGAGGTGGGGCATGCCGGGCCTTTCCCTTGGTCCTTGTTCCCGCCGGGCCGGCTGGCGGGCGGCAGGCGCGGCAGTCCCAGCTGTTCCAGCAGGCGGTCCGCCCGCACCCAGAGATCCTCCGGGGCGGTGTCGTTGTCCAGCACGCGGTCGGCGCGGCGGACCTTTTCCTCCTGGGGAAGCTGCCGCTCCAGACGCCGCCTCAGCGCGGCCGCCCCTTCCCCCAGGCGGGCGGCGGCCCGGGCCAGCCGCGCCTCGTCGCTCGCCCGCACCACCCAGATCTCGTCGAAGAGAGGGTCGATGCCCCATTCGTAGATGAGGGCCGCGTCCACGAAGACCAGGTCCGCGGCGTGCTGGAGTCCTTCCCGCAGGCGACGCTCAAGGTAAGGAAAGACCAGGGCGTTGAGCCGCTCCAGGGCATCGGGCGTGGCGAAGGCGCGCCGCCCCAGCTCCCGCCGGTCCAGGCGGCCCGCCTGGTCGATCAGGTCCCGGCCGAACGCCGCGGCCAGCCCCTCGCGCAGGGCGGGCTCCTCCTCCACCGCCCGGCGGCCCAGCTCGTCGGCGTCGAGCACGAGGCAGCCCGCCTGCCGCAGCCAGGAGGCGAGCAGGCTCTTGCCGGCGCCGATGCCGCCCGTGAGGGCGATGCGCCGCCGCCGGCCGGGCGGGCCGCTCCGGTGCTCAGCCCCTGCCATGCGCCTCCACCCGGGCCGTCAGCTCGGCCAGGCCGGGGCCGCGGCCCTGCGGGGCGTGTTCACGCAGCCAGGCCAGAGTGTCGCGCACCGTCTCCTCCAGGGGGCGCAGGCGCAGCCCGGCGCCGGTGGCGGCGCCCAGATCCAGGTTGAAGGATTCGTACTCGGACTCGGGCAGCCAGAGGGGGAGATCGGCCCAGGGCCGCAGGCCGGCCTCCCGCCAAGCCTCCTCCGGCAGCGGGCGCGGCCGGCAGGCGGGGGCCACTTGCCGGGCCATGGCCGCCAGGACATCCACCAGCCGGGGCGCCGGGTCCGGACCGGCCGCATGCACGGCGCCGCTCGCCCCCTCGGCCAGGAGATGGGCGCAGAAGCCGGCCAGGTCGCGCCCGTCGATCAGCTGGCAGGGCTGGCGCGCCGCGTCGGGCCAGGCCGGATCCCGCCCCTCGGCCCCGCAGGCGGCCAGCTCGCGCACCCACCAGGTGAAGCGCTCGCTGGGATCCTCCGGGCCGACGATCAGGCCCGGGCGGACGATGAGGGCGCGCTCCCCCAGCTCGTCGGCCACCAGATCCTCGCACATGGCCTTGAGCGCCCCGTAATGGGGCGCCAGCTCGGCCAGCGGATCGACCGGCGGCAACAGGGGGGCCGTCTCGTCCGGATGGACCGGATAGGGCGGAGCATAGACGCTGATGGTCGAGACGAGCAGCCAGCAGTCGCAGCGTCCGCCCAGGACCTCCAGGGGCGCCTCGAGGTCGGCCGGTCGATAGGCGCAGGTGTCCACCACCGCGTCCCATTCCTGCTCCCCCAGGGCGGCCAGATCCTGTGCCCGGCGGCGGTCCCCCGCCACCAGCCGCACGCCCTCCACCGGACCCGGCCGGCTGCGGCCGCGCGTCAGGCAGACGGTCTCCCAGCCCCGGGCCAGGAAGGCCCGCGCCAGGGCGCGGCCCAGGAAGACGCCGCCGCCCAGGATGAGAACGCGCATGTCAACCTCCGTGCACGTGCTTTGTCCACGCCCTTTCAGGCCAGGCGCAGGGTGGCCCGCCGGCGCGCCGGGACCAGCAGGAGATCAAGGGCCTCCCGCGGACCTGGCCCGACGAGGTCGGCCGCGGCCAGGGTGCCGTTGAAGTCCAGGACCAGATGGCGCAGCTGGAGGTCCCGGCGGCCGGGGATGGGGAGTTCAAGCATGGCCGCTCACACGACGTAGGCCAGCAGGAAAACGAGGACGCCCAGCAGGCCGTTGACCAGCCAGAAGCCCGCCGTGAAGCCGGCCCAGCGGCGATGCCGGCCCAGGGCTGCGGCGGCGCGGACGGGGTCGGATCCGGCCGCCCGCCAGCCCTGTCGCAGCACGTGCACCAAGAGCAGGCCGCCGGCCAGGGAGAGGACGACATGGAGGATGAGCAGGGCGAGGAGGGCCTGCCGGGCGCCGTCGCCCAGCGCCTCCACGCCACCCCGGGTCAGGGCGCCGGCCACGAAGACGACAAGAAACAGGGCCATCAACGGCGGCAGGGCCTTCATGGCCGCCACGTGGGCGGCGCGCCGGCCGGACCAGGCCAGGGCCACCCCGCCCATCATCCAGGCGATCACGAGCAGACCCAGCACCAGCTCCCCCTCGGTGAGCAAGCTGGCGCGACTGAAGAGGCCACCGTTCACGGCCTCTCCCCGGAGGGGTCCAGCAGCTCGCGGGCGGCGGCCAGGTCGGTCTCGTTGACATAGAGGGCCAGTCCCATCGACATGGGCAGGCCCAGTCCCAGACCGCCGCAATCATCGCCGAAGAGCTCGGCCGGAATGCCGGCGTCCCGCAGTTGCGCGGCGAGGAACTCCCCCTCGTGGCGATGGAGGACCACGCGCAGGACGCACCAACCATGGCGGGGTGTCCAGTTCATGGCCGCCGCTCCTCCGGTCCGGCCAGGACGGTCGTCAACTCCTCGTCACGCAGGCCGTCCAGGGCCCAGGCCGCCTCTCTCACCTGCATCGCGGGGGCGGTGGCCAGATGGCGCAGCAGCCGCGGGCGGCCCTCGTCGCAGCGCGACAGGGCCAATCCCAGCCAGAGGGGGCGCCGGCGCGGCGGCAGGACCTCCTCCGCCAGACGGCACCACAGCAGGCGGGCGCCCGCGTCACCGCCCCGCTCGCCCAGGGCGATGGCCGCCGCCTCGCGGCTTTCCCCGTCGGCGTCCGCCAGCAGGTCCGCCACCAAGTGGAAGGCCGCCTCGTCCTCCCGCTCGAGCAGGCCGTGGAGGATGTCCAGCTGGGCGTCCAGATCCTCGGCCCGGAGCAGGGCGCGATGGGCGAGCAGAGGCAGGGCCCAAAGCGAGGGGGCCTCGCGCAGGGCGCGCACGGCACCGCGACGGGCCTCCACCTCCGGATCGGCCAGCAGGCGCGCCAGGGCCAGGGGGGCGCGTGTGTCCCCGCTGCGCACCAGGCCCAGGGCGCAGAGGCCGCGCAGGCCCGCCCCGGCGTCCACCCGCCCGCCATAGACCGGTTCCCACTGGACGATGCCCAGGCCCTCCCACCAGGGTTCGGATTGGGTCCAGTCCAGCGCCAGCAGGCCCTCGGCGATGGCCCGGCGGCCGGCGCAGCCCGGATCGATCCGCAGCCCGTCGTGGCAGAGGCGGGGGAAGGCGGCCAGCGCCGTCTCGGCGTAGCCGTCGTGCCCGAGGCGGCGCAGGCCCTTGAGGGCGCGGGCCACGGCCGGACCGGGGGCCTCGGCCAGGGTCTCCAGGCAGACGGCGGCCCGATCCGCCGGGTCCAGGGAGCGTGCCTGCTCCAGCCTGTCCAGCCAGTGATCCAATCGCCTCAAAGCCACGGGTCCTCCTCCCGGCGCACGCCAAGCAGCCTGTTGGACTTGGCCACGCCGCGGGCCCAACATCGGAAGTGCCGGCCATTGGGCCGAGCCAAATCCACCTTGATCATCCCTGCGTCGAGAGGATGTATCCCTTGGAGCGATGGATCGTCATCGCCTGGCTGATGGCCCGGCCGCCATCACGCCCCCGTCGCCGGACCGTCCGCCGCGGCCTCGCCGTCCACCGTCAGCTCGATCTTCAAGCGCTCCGGACCCTCGAAGAAGAGGGAGTAGCTGTCGCCGCCCCCGGCGCGGGGATGGCGCTCGGGATAGAGGATGGTCCAGCCGCGGCGGCGCAGCTCGCCCGTCAGACGGTCCACCTGGGCGCGGTGGGCGGCGCGGAAGGCAAGGTGGTTGAGGCCCGGCCGCCGCCGGTGGAAGGCCTGGTCCAGCAGGGTGGCCTGGACGAAGACGAGATAGGTGTCGCCCAGCAGCATGCTGAAGCCATCCGCCCAGTCCTGGAAGGGTTCCCAGCCCAGCTCGCCCAGCCACCAGGGCCAGAACTCCCTGGCCGCGGGCAGGTCGGCGACGTAGATCTCCACGTGGTGCAACCCGCCCTTCATGCCACCCCCGACCCTGCTGACCGAGTCACGTGAAATGACGGATGATGACGAATCCAAGTCGCCCAGTGCGGGGCGCAAGCCCGCAGGCGCAGCGCGGCTGCGTCAAGGGGCCGCACCGAGTACGGCCCGCCCTGGGAATCCTCCGGCCCGAAGGGCTCAGTCCTCCGGCCAGCCACGCACCACCAGCAGGTCGAGGTCGGTCATGGCCTCCCAGCCCCGCGTGGCGCCGGCGGCGACCAGGGCGGCGTCGCCGCCGGCCAGCTCCACCGTCCGGCCCTCCACCGTGAGGCGGCCCCGTCCCGCCGCCAGCCAGAAGAGGGCCCGGTCGGGCACGGGATGCGGCGCCAGCGCGGATCCCGCCGCCAGGTGCAGGCGGATGAGGCGCCGATCCTGCTCGCGGACCAGCCGCCAGCCCTGGATGCCCTCCCGGTCCAGCACCTGCTCCGCCTCGCCGGCGCGCCAGACGCGACAGGCGTCCGCCGCCGGGCGGGGCTCCCCCGGGGCGCCCGGTTCGCCGGGCGTCGGGTCCAGGCCCGGCCGGTAGCGCTGGCGCAGGCTGCGCAGATGGTGCTCGAGGTGGCCGGCGATGATCCAGCCCAGGGCACGCACGGAGACGGGCCGGTCCTCCACCAGGCCCGGCCGCAGCCAGTCCTCCGGCGCCAGGTTGGTGAAGAAGCGACAAGTCTGGCCGCGCTGTTCCAGCCAGCGCTCCCGCTCCCGCGCCAGGGAGGGCGTCCAGGCGGCGGCGTAGGCGTCCTCGTCGAAACCCGGCTGGGGGCGGCTGTCGCCGCGGGCCAGGCGCAGGGCGCGGCCAAGCAGGATCTGCTCCGTGTCGGCCAGGTGCCCCACCAACTGGGCCAGGCTCCATTTGCCGGGCGCGTAGCGGTGGGCACCGGCCGCCTCGTCCAGGCCGGCCAGCTCCCGACGGAAAGCGGTGGCCTGCTCCGCCAGCAGGTGGCGCAGGTCGCCCACCGGGCAGGCGGCCAGGTAGGCGTCGTAGGCGGGGGCCGCCTCGCCGGGCAGGGGGCGGGCGAGGGCCGGGTGGAGGGCCGCCCCGCTCATGGCGCTGACTTCTGGTAGGTGCCGGTCACCTGCGCCACGGCCAGGGCCCGTGTCTCCCCCAGCAGCTCCAGTTCCTCCCGCGACCAATCGGCGCGGAGGGGCAGCAGGGTATCCAGGGCGAACAGGAGAAACTGGTAGCGGTGGCGGCCCACGGGCGGGCAAGGGCCGCCCCAGCCGCCGCGCCCCCAGTCGTTGAGTCCGTCCAGCGCTCCGGCGGGAACGCCCGTGCGGCTCTCGTTGCCCGCCTGCTCGGGCAGGACGCCCGCCGCGGGCGGCAGGTTGAGCAGGAGCCAGTGGGTCCAGGTCCGGGTGGGAGCCGCCGGATCGGGGGCGTCCGGATCACGGACGAGCAGAGCCAGGCTGAGCGTGCCCGGCGGCGGCGGCGTCCAGGCGAGGGGCGGCGAGAGATCCAGGCCCTCGCAGGTGTAGCGGGCGGGGATGGCCTGGCCGTCGGCGAAGGCGTCGGAGCGCAAGGCGAAGGCCGTGTCGGCCGGGGCCTCCGGCGGCGCCTCCACTGGCGGCGCGGGGGCGGGCGGGCTGCCGCCGCAGCCCAGCCAGAGGACAAGACAGAGGGTCGGGATGATCAGCTTCATGTCGGCTCCTTGTCAAAGTCGATCTGCCACCACTCCAGCTCCAGGCCGAAGTGGCGGGCGGGACGGCGCTGATCCAGGCCGCACGTGGCCAGGACGCGCCGGCTGGCCTGGTTGTCCGGCGCCACCACGGCGGCCAGGCGGGGCAGGCCCAGCTGGTCGCGGGCACAAGCCAGGCAGGCGCGGGCCGCCTCGCTGGCGATGCCACGGCCCCAGGCATGGGTGCCCAGGCAGTAGAGCAGCTCCACCTCGCCCGTGCCGTCCAACTCGGCCAGGCCGCACCAGCCGGCCAGGCGCCCGTCCTCCCGCATGCGCAGGGCCCAGGCGCTGAAACCAAGCCGTTCCTGGTGGGCGACGAAATGGGCGATCGTCTTGGCCGTCTGCTCGCGGCTGCGCGGCGGACCGGGCAGGTGCCGCACCACGGCCGGATCCGCCAGGATGGGGGCAAGCTCGTCCACATCCTCCGTCCGCAGCGGCTCCAGCACGAGCCGGCCCGTGCGCAGGGGCAGGACGGCGCGGTCCAGGGCCGCGGGCATGCTGGACGGCGGGACAAGGGCGGGCGAGAGGCGGCGCAGGTGATGGCGCAGGTGGCCCAGGTAGTCGCGGATGAGATGCTCGAGGGAGGCGGGCAGGTGGGCGGGATGAGGCTGCCAGCCGATGCGGTCCAGGCTGTGCCGGGGGTGGAGCCGCGTGCGCAGGACCGGCTCCAGGCGGCCGGCCAGGTGCAGCAGGCGCAGGTTGTCGGCGCGCCAGCCCTCCACCAGAAGCTCCCAGGGCAGGGTGGCGGGATCCTGGACTCCCACCCAGGCATCTTGGTCGTAGCCGGGAAAGATGAGATCATCCCCTGCCATGCCGCGCAGCAGGCGCAGATGGTTGACCTGGGCGCTGTCCCAGAGGTGACCCAGCACCTGGGCGGCGGTCCAGCCGGAGGACACGGCGCCGTCCTCCGGGCCGCTCTCCCGCAGCCGGTGGGCGGCCGCCTCCACCAGCCGGCGGGCATCCTCGATCAGCGTCCGGTAAAGGTCCTCCGCCGTGCAGGCCATCGTCCCTCCATGAAAAAGGGCGCCTGGTGGCGCCCCCATCGGTCGTCGCGGCCAGGAATCAGTCTTCGCCGTCGTCCCCGATGCAGTTGACGGGGCACTCGGCAATGGCGTCCTTGCACTGCTGCAATTCCGTTTCGTTCTCCGGCTGCTTGTAGACGTAATCGTAGTCTCCGCCCGCGGATTCCTTGAAGTTGTTGGGGGCGGCGTCCACGCAGGCACCGCAGCAGATGCAGTCCTCGTCCACATAGAACTTGCCGGGAACGTTCTCCGGGAATTTGCGCGCCTTGTCGGCCATTATGCGGCTCCTTTCTGGGTGACTGGTGATGGCCGAAGGTGGCAAATGCGGATTCCTTCGTCCACTCGCATTCGTACCGGCTTCCGGCCGCGACCGGTCCGCCGCCCGGCACTCGTCCCGGCCGGCCCGGCCGCTCCCGCTCAGCCTCCGATCAGCTTGACGAGGAGGAAGCTGCCGATCAGGAGCACGGCGAAAGCGAGGGCCAGCCAGTCGAACCAGCGCTCGATGAAGGCCTTCATCGGCTCGCCGAAGAAACGCAGCAGTCCGGCCACCAGGAAGAAGCGCAGGGGGCGGCCCAGGGCCGAGGCCAGCACCAGCACGCCCAGCGCCACCTGTTCGTGGAAGACCCCCGCCGCGATGGTGAAGACCTTGTAGGGGATGGGCGTGAAGGCCGCCGTGAAAATGGCCCAGAAGGCATTGCGACCGTAGAGGCCGGCCACGTGGTCGAAGATCTCCTGGCTGAAGAGGAGGGGGATGAACCAGCCCTGGACCGCCTCCCACAGCAGGGCGCCGATCAGGTAGCCCAGCACGCCGCCGGCCACCGACCCCAGCGAGCAGACCCCGGCGTACCACCAGGCCCGCCGCGGCCGACCCAGCGTCAGGGCGATGAGGAGCACGTCGGGTGGCACCGGGAAGAAGCTGGACTCGGCGAAGGCCAGCAGCGCCAGGGCGGGCACGGCCCAGCGGTGGTCGGCCCAGTGGAGAACCCAGTGGTAGAGGCGACGAAGCATGAGGTCCCTTCCAGTGTGGAGTGGTGGTCAGGGGGTGCCGGCGGCCCAGCCCTCCTTGCCCAGCAGCGGCACGAAGGTGCAGGCCCCGGCCGTGCGGCCCCGGAAGGCGCTGTCCGAGAGGCGGTCGACGATCTTCAGCTCCTGCTCGCGCCGGTCGCCCACGGGCAGCACGAGGCGGCCGCCCAGGGCCAGCTGCCGGGCCAGGGAGTCGGGCACGGCCGGGGCGCCGGCGGTGACGATGATGCGGTCGAAGGGGGCCTCGGCCGGCCAGCCGATGCTGCCGTCCCCGCGGCGGCTGACGATGTTGGCCAGCCCCAGCTCGTCGAAGACGCGGCGGGCGCGGACGAGCAGCTCGCTGTGCCGCTCGATGGTGTAGACCCGCTCGCAGAGGAGGCTGAGCAGGGCGGCCTGGTAGCCGCTGCCTGTGCCCACCTCCAGCACGCGCTCGTCACCCGTCAGCTGGAGGGCCTCCGTCATCAGGGCGACGATGTAGGGCTGGCTGATCGTCTGTCCCTGGCCGATGGGGAGGGGACGGTCCTCATAGGCGCGGGCCATCATGGGACCGTCCACGAAACGATGGCGCTCCAGGCGCGCCATGGCCCCCAGCACCCGCTCGTCGCGGATGCCGCGGGCCCGCAGATGCCGCTCCACCATCTCGCGGCGGGCCTCCTCGAGATGTTCGCTCATGTCTCCTCGTCCTCCAGCGCGGCGGCGCCCTCGGCCAGCCGGGCCAGGAAGCGCAGGAGATCCGGCCCGCGCCGCACGTGGCTGTCCGCCCGGGCCGGACGTTGGACCACCGGCACCTGCCGCACCCGCGCGCCCAGCGCCGCCGCCTGCAGCAGCAGCTCGCTCTCCTGGTCATAGGCGCGGCCGCGGAGCCGCAGCCCCTCCCAGAGGGAGCGCGTCAGCAGGCGGAAGCCGCACTGGCTGTCCGTCAGCGGCAAGCCCGTCCGTCGGCGCAGCACCAGGGTGGAGAGGCGGTTGGAGAGGCGGCGGTCCCAGGGCATGGACGCCTCCCCCAGGCCGCGGTCCCCCACGATCAGATCGGGCCGCTCGCGACGCCACAGGTCGAGGAAGGCCTTGGCCTCGGCCGGATCATGCTGGCCATCGGCGTCCAGGCAGAGCACGGCGGCATGTCCGCGGCGGAAGAGCAGGCTCCAGCCGCGGGCCAGGGCCGCGCCCTTGCCCTGGTTGCGCAGGTGGCGGAAGACCTCGGCGCCGCCCGCGCGGGCGGCCTGGGTCGTGTCGTCGGTGGAACCGTCGTCCACCACCAGCACGGGCAGCCCCGGCAGGCCCCGGGCAATCTCGCCCAGGAGGACGGGCAGGCTGCGGGCAGCCTGGAAGGCCGGGATGAGCAGGGCCGGCCCCCGCTCGGGGACGGCCGGGCCAGTGGGCTGGCATTGGGGCGGGGCGGGGACGGACACCATCCTCATCCGTCCGTCTGCACCCGGTTGCGTCCCTGCTCCTTGGCCCGGTAGAGGGCGGCGTCGGCCCGGCGGATCATCTCCTCGAGGGCGCGGGTCGAGCTTTTCATCTCCGCCACGCCGATGGAGACGGTCAGGCGGCCACCCGGTTGTCCCCCGCCGTGGGGGAAGGGATGGTCGGCGATGGCGGCGCGGATCTTCTCGGCCACGGTGCGGCCCACCAAGATGTCGGCGCCGGTGAGCAGGATGATGAACTCCTCCCCGCCGTAGCGGGCGATGAGATCCACCGAGCGGATGTTCTGCTTGACGAGGCGCGCCACCTGCACCAGCACCTCGTCGCCAGCCAGGTGGCCGTTGCGGTCGTTGTAGGTCTTGAAGTGGTCCACGTCCAGCATGAGCAGGCTGAGCCGGGCGCCGGTACGGCGTGTGCGGGCCAGTTCCAGGTTGAACTGCTCCTCGAAGTAGCGGCGGTTGTGCAGGCTGGTCAGGCCGTCCTTGGTGGCCAGCTCGAAGACGCGGGTATGTTCGCGGGCGTTGAGGATGGCGCTGGCCATCAGGTTGGACAGCTCCTCCAGCCAGGCCAGGCGCGTGGGACTGATCACCTCGGGGTGGCCGTAGTAGAGCTTGAGCAGGCCCACTTTCTCGTCGCCGGCGAAGAGCGGCAGCAGGATGGCGAAACGCAGGCCCAGGATCTCCACCAGGCGGTGGTTGAGGACGAGGGGGTGGCGGCGCAGGGCCTCGAGCACGACCGGGGCGCCCGCCAGGAAGAGGGAGCGCTCCTGCTCCACGTCAAGCAGGATCTGCAGGTTGCGGCTGAGTGTCTGCCCCGGGCTGTCCATGTTCCAGGTGACCTGGTGGACGAGGCGGGACTCCTCGGCGTCGTAGAGTTCCAGCTCACCCAACTGGAAATGGAAGGTCTCGATCAGGGTGTCGCCAATCAGCTCCAGCAGACGCTCGAAGTCCAACTCGCGACTGATCGTCTTCTGCACGCGCAGGATGCCGGTGATCAGGTTGAGCGACTGGCGCGTCTCCAGCAGGCTCTCCTCAAGGAACTTGATGAGGCGGCCGTGGAAGCGGGCCGCCAACCCGTTGCGCCTTGGCTGATCGTCCAGGGGCAGGCGGTGGAAAGGCAACCGGCGCTCCAGCTCGGCCAGCAGCTCCTGCTGGAAGGTGCGGTCGAAGCTCCAGAGGGCGCGCACCGGCAGTCGCTGCTGGAAGACGCTGATCTCCGGATTGTCCACCAGCTGGCCGAGCAGGCTGAAGGCGGAGGCCCCGTCGTCGAAGAGGTAGAGCAGGGTGGTGGCGTCCTGGCCCAGGTGCGCGCTCAGGTCCTGGTAGGACGAAGAGGGAAGCTGGCGGTTGACGGGGAGCAGGGGCAGATCCGGATAAAGGGCGTCCCGCCAGCCGTACACGACCCGGATGGGGTCGCGCCCCTCGGCCGCCATGTTCTCCAGGGTCTGGATGAGCTGACCGAGCGTGTTCTGGGAGAATTCCTCCCGGACGCCGCTGGTTTGTCTCTCGCCCAGATGCTGGCGGATCAGGTCATCCATGGCTGAATGTACCAAGCCCCGTCAGGTTTGGATAGCCGGCTTCCGGCGCCAGCACGACGCCTTGTCTCACCACGCGCAGGGGCCGGTTGTCCCCCACCGTGTAGGGCAGCTCCTCCAGCGCGGAGAAGGGCCACAGGCAAAGATCGGCCGTCCAGCCCGGCCGCAGGCAGCCCAGGCGGTCGCCCCGCCCCAGGGAGACGGCGCCGCCCATGGTGGCGCTCCAGATCGCCTCCGCTGCCGTCATCTTCAGCTGGCAGGTGGCCAGGGTCAGGATGAAGGGCATGGACTGGATGTGGCTGGAGCCGGGGTTGTAGTCCGTGGCGAGGGCGATGCGCCCGCCGGCGGCGATGATGCGGCGGGCCGGGGCGTACTCGCGCTGCCCCAGGAAGAAGGTGGAGCCGGGCAGGAGGCCGAAGACGGTGCCGGCCGCGGCCAGGGCCGCGATGTCCGCCTCGTCCACCTGCTCCAGGTGATCGGCGGAGAGGGCCCCCAGCCGGGCGGCGAGGCGGGCTCCGCCGCCGTGGCCGATCTGCTCGGCGTGCAGGCGCACGGCCAGGCCCAGCTCCTGGCCGGCCCGCATCAGGTCCTCCGTCTCCTCCACGGAGAGGACGCCCGGCTCGCAAAAAGCGTCCAGCGCCTCGGCCAGGCCCTCACGGGCGACGACGGGCAGGATCTCCTCGCGGATGAGGCGGAACCACTCGCCGCGGTCGGCGCGGTGCTCGGGCGGGACGCCATGGGCGGCGAGCAGGGTGGGATGGATGCCGATGGGCTCCTCGGCGGCCAGCTCGCGCAGGATGGAGAGCGAGAGCAGCTCGTGCTCCACGCTGAGGCCGTAGCCGCTCTTGGCCTCGATCGTGGTGGTGCCCAGCGCCAGGAAACGGCGCAGGCGGGCGCGCACCCGCTCCTTGAGGCCGGCGGGATCGGCGGCCATCAGGCTGCGGCGGCTGCCCAGGATGCCGCCCCCCGCCTCCTGGATCTCCAGGTAGCTCCGGCCGGCGTTGCGCAGCTCGTACTCCGCGGCGCGATGCTCGAAGAAGACGGGATGCGTGTGGCTGTCCACGAAACCGGGCAGGACCATGGCGCCGGCGGCGTCCAGCGTCGCCATGCCTTCCTGGCGTGCGCGGAGGACCTCGGGCGCAGCGCTCCCGCCCGTCCAGGCCACCCGGCCCCGGCGGACCACGATGCAGTCCCCGGGCAGCTCCTCCATGCGGTAGGGGATGTGCGGATCGGGGCTCCACACCGGTCCGCAGCGCTCGACCAGCAGGTCCATCAGCCTCGCTCCTCCAGTTCGGCCTTCATCCGGTAGACGATGTCCATGATCGAGGCGGCCTGGTCGGCCAGCTCGGCGCGATGGGCCTCGTCCACGGGCAGCGGTGGCAGCCGCAGCGGCTCGCCCACCTGCACGTGGACGGGGCTGCGGCCGCGCAGGCGCGGCCAGACGTGGCCGGGGGGCAGGCCCGCGCGCGCGCCGGCGATGGCGCAGGGCAGGACCGGGATCCCGCCCAGTTGGGCCAGTCGCACGAAACCGGTGCGGGGCCGGACCCCCTCTTCCCCATGGTGGCGCGTGCCCTCCGGCGCCAGGAAAAAGGGCAGGCCCGCGCGCAGGCGGTCCAGCGCCTCCTCGAAAGCACCCGTGTCCCGCTGGCCGCGCCGCACGAAGACGGCGCCGCAGGCGCTCAGCCAGGCTCCCAGGAGCGGCTTCCCGCGCAGCTCGGCCTTGGCCCAGAAACAGACGGGCCGGTCGACCAGATGGGCCAGGGCGGCCACGTCCAGGGCGGAGCCGTGATTGAAGACGGCCACGTAGGGTCCGGCGGGGCGCCGCTCCCGGCCGCTCACCTGGACGGGGGCGTAGAGGCGCCCCAGGGCGCGGACGGCCAGGGCGCTGATCCGGGTCAGCCAGGGCGAGGGACGATAGGGCGCCGCCCTTCTCATGCGCCGCGTCCAACCATGGGCAGCGGGATGCCGTGGCGCCGGGCGCAGGCCAGGGCCTCCGGGTAGCCGGCGTCGGCGTGGCGCAGCACGCCGCTGAGCGGGTCGTTGGTCAGGACCCGCTCCAGGCGCAGGGCGGCCTCGGGGGTGCCGTCGGCCACCACCACCTGGCCGGCGTGCAGGCTGTAGCCCATGCCCACCCCCCCGCCGTGGTGGAAACTGACCCAGGTGGCGCCCGAGGCGGTGGAGAGCATGAGGTTGAGCAGGGGCCAGTCGGCCACGGCGTCGCTGCCGTCCCGCATCGCCTCCGTCTCCCGGTTGGGGCTGGCCACGCTGCCGCAATCCAGGTGGTCGCGGCCGATCACGATGGGGGCCCGCAGCCGGCCCTCGGCCACGGCCTGGTTGAAGGCCAGGCCGGCCCGGTGCCGCTCGCCGTAACCCAGCCAGCAGATGCGCGCCGGCAGGCCCTGGAAGGGGATCATCTCCCCCGCCCGGCGGATCCAGTTGCCCAGGGCACGGTCCTCCGGGAACAGCTCGAGGATGATGCGGTCGGTTGCGGCGATGTCCGCCGGGTCGCCGGAGAGGGCCGCCCAACGGAAGGGGCCCTTGCCCACGCAGAAGAGGGGCCGCACGTAGGCGGGCACGAAACCCGGATAGAGCCAGCGGCCGTCGGGGGAGCGGATCTCCCCCTCCGCCAGGAAGCCGCCCTCGAGCGCCTTGGCGCGCAGGTTGTTGCCGTAGTCGAAGGTGACGGCGCCGCGCTCCTGCAACAGGCGCATGGCCCGCACGTGGGCGGCCATGGTGTGGAAACTGGCCGCCCGATAGGCGGCGGCATCCTCCCCGCGCAGCCGCAGGGCGGCGGCATGGTCGAGAGGCCGGCCGTCGGGCCGGGCGGCCGGCACATAGCCGTGCAGCTCGTCGTGGGCGCTCGTCTGGTCGGTCAGGAGATCGGGCGTCACGCCGCGCGCGATCATGCGCTCCAGCAGCGTGACGATGTTGCCTTCCCAACCGATGGAGAGGGCGCGGCCGGCGGCGCGGGCCTCCAGGGCCCGGTCGATGGCGCGGTCGAGCTCGGGCTCCACCTCGTCCAGGTAGCGCGGGCGCCGGCTGGCGGCGCGGCGGGCGATGCGGGCGGGATCCACCTCGGCTCCCAGATAGACGCCGCCGGCCATCACGGCGGCCAGGGGCTGGGCGCCGCTCATGCCGCCCAGGCCGCCCGAGACGGTGAGCGTGCCCCTGAGGTCCTCCCGCCCCAGATCCTGGCGGGCGGCGGCGACGAGCGTCTCGTAGGTGCCCTGCAGGATGCCCTGGGTGCCGATGTAGATCCAGCTGCCGGCCGTCATCTGGCCGTACATCATGAGGCCGGCCGCCTCCAGTTCGTGGAAGTGCTCCCAGGTGGCCCAGCGCGGCACCAGGTTGGAGTTGGCGATCATCACCCGCGGGGCGTCGCGGTGGGTGCGGGCCACGCCCACCGGTTTGCCGCTTTGCACCAGCAGGGTCTCGTCGTCCTCCAGCACGCGCAGGCTGGCCAGGATGGCCCCCAGGCTGGCCCGGTCGCGCGCCGCCTTGCCCGTGCCGCCGTAGACGATGAGCTGATCCGGATCCTCGGCCACCTCCGGATCCAGGTTGTTCAGCAGCATGCGGTAGGCGGCCTCCTGCAGCCAGCCTTTGCAATGAAGCTCGCGGCCGCGCGGGGCACGCAGGGAAGGATTGCAGCTCATGGGATTCCTCGCTTGGGTGCGGTGCGGCGCGCTCAGGACGCCCGGCCGCAAGGTAGAAAGCATCCGCCGCATGGTCATCAGGCGATGACCGGCACCGGCCTTCTGTCCTGTACGTGGTCCGTGGCCTGTCCCCAGGGCGCGCAGGCCCATTCAGGCCTGCCCGGCCTGTCGGATCTTGAACAGGCGGCTCTCCGGCACTGGCATGGACTTCCCGCCAGCGGCGCGCTGCTGCGGCCAGAATCGGGCACAGAGCCGCGGCGGGCAGGACGGGACGGCCTGGGATGTCTTCCATTGTCTTGACACGCAAGCCCTTCCAGCGGCGGCGGGTGGGGGCAGGTGTCCAGCTTTCAAGGCATGATTCTTGCTGTGCCAAGCTTTCCTGACCTTGGTCCGCCCAAGGCACAAGGCAGCCTGTCGAGCTCACCCGGATCTCACGCGGCCGGCCCACTTTGGGCCTGCGGAGGGGGCGGGGCGGACGGAATCAACATCGAGTGTTCTCCAAATCAGAGGATGGTCCCATGAAGAAAGCCATGCTGGGCGGCCTGCTGCTGATGCTGGCCGCGCGTTCCTTTGCCGGCGTGTTCATCAGCGAATACATCGAAGGATCAAGCAACAACAAGGCCCTTGAGGTTTACAATCCCACCGCCTCCCCGGTGGACCTGGCGGGATACCGCTTCGGTGTGGCCTTCAATGGCAACGCCAACCCCACCATGTTCACCTTCAACCATGTGATCGCCCCCGGCGACGTCTTCGTGGTGGCCAACGGCGCGGCGGACCCGGCGATCCTGGCCCAGGCGGACGTCGTGAGCAACGGATTTGCGCAATGGAACGGCGACGACTACATCGGCCTCTACCAGATGGTGGAGGGCAATCCGGTCCTCATCGACGTCTTCGGCATCCTGGGGACGGACCCGGGCACCTCCTGGACCGTGGCCGGCGACGCCTCGGGCACGATGGACCACACGCTGGTCCGCAAGCCCGCCGTGACCGGCGGCACCACCGATTGGGCCGCATCGGCCGGCACGGACGCCGCCACCTCCCAGTGGGTGATCCATCCGATCAACACCTTCGCCAACCTGGGCAGCCACGTCATCGACACGGGCATGCCCATCATCAGCAACCTGGCCCACCTGCCGGCCATGCCCTCCAGCAGCGATCCGGTCACCGTGAGCGCCGACGTCACGGACAACGGCGCCCTGACCGCCGTCACCCTGGTCTACACCGTCGACGGTGGTCCCGAGCAGAGCACGGCCATGACCCTGGGCGTGGCGCCGAGCTACGCCGGGACCATCCCCGCCCAGGCCAACAACGCCATGGTGGGCTACCGGGTGGAGGCCACGGACAACGAGAGCAACACCACGGTGTCCGGCACCCAAGACTACCAGGTCTACGACCCCTCTGATTGCGACGACATCGCCACCGTGCGCGCCAACGACGCCACCGGCCAGCCGGTGCTGCTCAACCAGGTGCGCACCCTGTGCGGCGTGGTGACCATGGGCAATCAGCTGGGCACCGCCGGCCCCATCTACTTCACCCATGAGACGGGCAGCATGACGGCCTACGGGGCCAACGTCATCGGCACGGGGGTGGTCATCGGCGACGAGGTGCAGGTGACGGGCACGGTGGGCTTCTTCAACGGCCTCACCGAGCTGGTGAACTGCACCGTGATCAACATCCTGGGACATCCCGGCGAACCCGCCCCGGTGGACCTTACGCTGGCCCAGCTCAACGCCGGCGCCGAGAGCTACGAGGCCCAGTTCGTGCGCGTCACCGGCCTGGAGCTGGATCCCGGCTCCACCTGGCCCGCCTCCGGCAGCAACGGGACGGTGACTGTCCTGCAGGGCGCCGAGAGCTTTGTCATGTTCATCGACCGCGACACGGACATCGACGGCAGCCCGGCCCCCGCCGGCGCCTTCACCCTCACCGCCGTCATCGGCCAGTACGACGCCAGCAGCCCCTACCTGGACGGCCACCAGCTCATTCCGCGCAGCCTGGCCGACTTCACCTATGCCGGCAACCAGCCGCCCTCCATCAGCGCCATGACCCGTCTGCCCTACGTGCCGGACAACACGGAAGCGGTGACGGTGACGGCCCTGGTCGTGGACGATGTGTCCCTGGCCAGCGTCGTTCTCAACTACCAGGTCAACGGCGGCGGCGTGGTCACCCTGCCCATGAGCGTGGTCAGTGGCGACATCTGGGGCGCCACCATTCCGGCCCAGGCCGACGGCGCCATGGTGGACTACTACGTGGAGGCCACCGACAACGAGGCGGAGACGAGCACCAGCGCCACCTTCAGCTACACGGTCTACGCCGTCTTCCCCTGCGCCGACATCGCCACCATCCGCGCCAACGACGGGAACGGCGTGCCCCTGCTTCAGGGCACGACCCAGTACATCTGTGGCGTGCTCACCGTCGGTTCCGAGTTCGGCTCGGGCGGCCCCTTCTACCTGACCCATGCCACGGGCAGCGTCGCCCTTTTCGGCGGCGAACTCTACAGCTCCACCGCCATCATCGGCGACGAGATCCAGGCGGTGGGCACGGTGGGCTTCTACAACGGCCTGACCGAGATGGAGAACATCGCCGGCGTGGTGGTGCTCGGCCACGTGGGCGAGCCGGTCCCCGTCGCCACGACCATCGCCGCCTTGAGCGCGGATCCCGAGTCCTTCGAGGCCCAGTTCGTGCAGCTGCTGAACTGCACACTGGTGGATCCGCTGCAGTGGCCGGCCCCGGGCAGCCATGCCAACGTCACCATCGCCCAGGGCGCCGACCAGTTTGTCATGCGCATCGACCGCGACACCAACATCGATGAGAACCCGGCGCCGGGGGGTCCCTTCCATGTGGTGGGCGTGATCGGCCAGTTCGACGGCACCGCGCCCTACTTCGAGGGCTACCAGATGACCCCGCGCCGCTGGGCCGACATCACCCTGGCACCGCAGGAGCTGGACGCGCCGGTGGTCAGCGCCGCCTATGGCGGCGGGCTGGTCAACCTGAGCTGGGCGCCGGTGGAAGGCGCCACGGACTACATCGTGTTCAGCTCCACCTCCACCGGCTACGACGGCTGGAACGCGGGTGTCCCCACGGGCGGCGCCACCTTCCTGTCCGTGCCGGCCACGGGGCGGGCCTTCTACAAGGTGGTGGCGGTCAACTGAGCGCCACCCGCACGTCGACCATCTGAACAAGGCGGTCCCCCGCTGCGGGGGGCCGCCTTCTCTTCAGCGCGCCACCTGCAGGCAGGCCGGCGCCTTGCCGATGAGAGTCCGGATCCCCGCCGGCGGGCGGGGCCTGAACGGGGGAATCCTGCGTGAAGCTGTTCATTCTACTGGCCTGCGTCTGTCTGGTCGCCGCCTCCCGGGCGGGCGAGCTCTTCATCAGCGAGTACTGCGAGGGGAGCAGCTTCAACAAGGCCATCGAGATCTACAACGGGACGGCGGCGACCATCCATCTGGCCGATCACCGGCTGGGCCTCGCCTCCAACGGCGCGGCCACCCCGACCCTGCACACCTTCAGCGGCAGCCTCGCTCCGGGTGCCGTGTTTGTGGTGGCCCATCCCAACGCCGCCCCCGCCCTGCTCGCCCTCGCCCATGCCACTTCCAGCACCTTCGCCAACTGGAACGGCAATGATTTCGTCGGACTCTACCGCATGCAGGGCGGCAGCCCCCTCCTCCTGGACGGCATCGGCGTGCTGGGCCAGGATCCCGGCGCCGGCTGGCCTGTGGCCGGCGTGGCCGCCGCCACCAAGGACCGCACCCTGGCCCGCAAGCCTGCTGTGGCGCAGGGCACGGTGGATTGGAGCCTGTCGGCGGGCACCAGTCCGGCGGATTCCCAGTGGGACGTGCTGCCCCAGGACACCTTCACGGGCTTCGGCAGCCATGCCGTGGACTCCGACAGCCCGCCCCTGGTGGCGAACGTGGCCCACCTGCCCGCCCTGCCCACGGACAGCCAGGCGGTGACGGTGAGCGCGGAGGTCAGCGACGATGGACTGCTGGCGCTGGTGGAACTGTCCTGGAGCGCCGGCGCCGCCTGGACCACAACGCCCATGAGTTCCGCGGCGGCGCCCCTTTGGCAGGGCCTCATTCCCGCCCAGCCGGCGGGCGCGCTGGTCGAGTACTTCGTGCGGGCGGTGGACGACCAGGACCTGGAAAGCGTCAGCGCCGGCGGCGGCTATCTGGTGGGCACGGATCCCATTCCCACGGACGCGGCGGCACCGGTCTTCCTCGAAAGCGGCCTGGCCCTGGGACAAGTGTCGACCACCGGCCTGGGCACGGCCACGGCCCATCTGGTCAACGAAGGGGAGCAGGCGGTCCACGTCAAGCGCATCGAGGTGGTGGGCGGTCCCTTCACGGTCTCCCCCGCCTCCGCCTGGATCCCGCCCGGCCAGGTCCTGGAGCTGCTGGTGCAGATCCAGCCGCCCCACAACCTCCATTACGAGGCCTGGCTGACCGCCAGCGGGGACTGGGGCGCCACGGCCTTGCCGCTGTCGGCGGACGGCGACTATCCGGGCACCACCTGGGACGGCACCTACAATCTGAGCGGCTCGGCCCTCAAGACCGTGCTGGCCGGCCTCGTCGCCGGGCAGACGCCCCTCTCCTACGACGCGGCGCGCCTGGCCATGTTCAGCAATCTTGACAACGTCGACGGCTGGGTGGAGTGCGTCTACACGGGCGCCCTCGTCCAGACGGCGGGCATTCCCGACCCCGCCGTGATGAACACGGAGCACACCTGGCCGCAGTCCTATGGCGCCGAGGGGGAGGCGCGCAGCGACCTGCACCACCTCTACCCCACCAACGCCTGGGTCAACAACAGCCGCGGCAACCTGCCCTTCGGCGTGGTGCTGAACTCCTCCCCGGGCTATCCCCTGGGCGGGTCCAACCGCGGCACCAACGCGGCGGGAGTCACCGTCTTCGAGCCGCGCGACCTGCACAAAGGGGATTGCGCCCGCGCCGTCATGTACTTCGCCCTGCGCTATGGCAACCGGGAGGGCTTCCTGGACATGGCCGCCCAGGAAGCGGTCCTGCGCGCCTGGCATCTGAGCGATCCCGTCTCCCCCAAGGAGACCACGCGCAACGCGGGCATCGCCGCCCTGCAGGCCAACCGCAATCCCTTCATCGAGCAGCCCGGCCTCCTCCTGCGCCTGGCCTCCCTGGCGGGC
Organism: bacterium; assembly: GCA_030685015.1. Taxonomy (NCBI): domain Bacteria; species bacterium. Next base: position 49,028 of record JAUXWS010000068.1, on the reverse strand, counting down.
AGCGCCGACCTGCCGGCGGGGCCGGCCGCCCGCGTGATGCGGCCCGACACGCTGCGCCGGGCCTGCCCGGGCGAGCCGGTCACCGTGCAGCTTTGGCTGGGCAATCCGGGTGGCAGCCCCCTCATCATCCACAGCCTTGTCAGCGACGAGCCGGACTGCCTCGTTCCGGGCACCGTGCCGGCCAGCCTGGCCCCGGGCGCCGGCCTCCTCTTCCCGCTCACCATCCAGGGCCCCTGCGACGGCCAGGCCAATCTTCTGCTGGACAGTTCCGCCGGCCAGAGCGTGCTGCCCCTGTTCTGGACCTGGCTGACGCCGGGACTTGAAGCGCCGGACCTGTCCATCCAGCGGGAAGCCGGGGGAAGCCGCCTCACCTGGAACGCCATCCCCGGCGCCACGGCCTACCGCGTGGAGATCGCGCTCGAGGTCATGGGTCCCTGGATGCCGCTGGTTGTTCAGGAGGGGCAGGAGTTCTGGCTGGTGGACGGGCTGTGGCCGGAGGCGGCTTTTTTTCGGGTGGCGGCGCTGGACCTATGATGCGGGTCGATAGCGATAGCGATAGCGATACCGATATCGATGTGGAGGTGGCGTCAAGGCGTGGCCGGCTTCCCTGCCGATGTGAGGACGGTGGCCAGGCGCCTTTGACCGGCTCCACGATAAGGACTACTCAACACTTCTTGCAGGACCGCCCGGGCTGACGCGCTGTCGCCGGCCGCCAGGGCGGCCAGGCCCAGCCGGGTCTGGGCCAGGCCCAGGTTCCAGGCGGCGTCGGCCAGGTCGGGCCGCAGGCGCAGGGCAAGGCGGAAGGCTTCCGCCGCCCGCGCCGGCTCGCCTTGCTCCAGCCACAGACCGCCCAGGTTGTTCCAGGCCTTGGCGCAGGTCGGGTTCCAGGCCAGCTCCGCCCGGAAGAGGCTCTCGGCGCGGGCGGGGTCTACCCTCCAGGCCAGCAGGCCGAGGTTGAGCCGCACCTCGGGCAGGGCGGGGGCGTCCTCCAGCGCGTCCAAAAAGCAGGCGCGGGCGGAATCCGGCTGCTGCAGGCGCATCCAGGCGTTGCCCAGCTGGAAGGACTGCCAACCGCGTCGGCCCCCTTCCCCGGCCACTTCCTCATGGACCTGCCGCCAGGCCAGCACCGGCGCCGCCAGCAGGAGACCCAGCAGCAGCAGGCGGGCCGGGCGCAGGGGCAGTCGGCTGGGTGCGGGCTCGGGCACGGGGCGGCCCACCAGGTGCCGGGCCACCGTGCGCCAGACCCGGGGCAGGGCGTAGGCGGCCAGGTCGGCGGCGGGCAGGGCCAGCAGCGGCAGAAGGGGGAGGCGGAAGCGCCCGGTGATGAAGAAAGGAATGAAACTGGCCGCATACAGTAGCAAGGCGCCCAGCACCCAGGCGCGCAGGGCGGCGTGGCGGGGAAAGCCCAGGGCCAGTCCGGCCAGGCCGGGCAGCAGCAGGAGCCACCACGAAATGGGCAGGAGGGCGGCCATCCAAGGCCGCCGGGCGGCCAGGACGGCGGGACTGGTGTTGTTTCCCAGTTCCTCGGGGGCCAGGAGCAGGACGATCTTGCGTCCCCACAGGCGCGCCGCCTCGCCGGGATGGGTGCGCCACCAGTCCACCGCCCGCCGGGCATAGAAGCGGCTCTCCTCACCCGCCGTCAGGGGGCGCCCCGCCTCGCGCGTGGCCCAGCCGGCGGCGTCGGCCCGCTCCCAGGCGTGGCCGGCGCCAGGCAGCACGGCGCTCCAGCCGTTGGCGGCCGGGTTGTTGCCGATCCAGAGGTTGACGCCGCCCTGGCTGGCCACCAGCACGCCCGAACCCGGCCACCCGTTGATGGCCGCCACCAGGGCCAGGGGCGGCAGCCAGCCGCCCAGCCACCACAGCAGCCGCAGGCCACGGCGGGAGCGGCTCTCGCGCATCCGCCAGATCAGCAGCAGGGCGAGGAGGGCCAGCACCAGGGCGTTGGGGCGGGTGATGGCGGCCAGACCCAGGGCCAGGCCGAAGGCGAGGTCGCAGGGGCCGGGCGGTCTCTCCCCGGCCAGGAGCCAGGCGGTGGTGGCGGCCAGCAGCAAGAAGAGGACACCATGCTCCAGCAGGAGCTGGGGCTCGTAGTAGATCCATGCGGCGCAGCCACCCGCCAGGGCAAGGGCGGCCAGGCCGGCGGAGCGGCCCAGCCAGCGTCCGGCCAACCAGGTGAGCAGCAGGAGGCTGGCCACGCCCAGGGCCGTGCCCGCCCAGCGCAGGCCGGCGATGCCCAGTCCGGCCCTGTGGAGGAAGCCCAGCCACCAGGGATAGAGCGGCGCGCGGAAGTAGGGGATCTCGGGCGAGCCGCGGCCCGCCGCCAGGGCCTGGGCCCAGTCCCAGTGCAGGGCCTCGTCGACGGCGGGGGACAGGTAGAGGGGCAGCTGCTGGAAGGCCAAGTGCCAGTCCACGCGCAAGGCGAGGGCGGCCGCCAGGAGCAGCAGGGGCGCCAGCAGCCGTCTCATCCCCTCCTCCCGGCTGACAACTGTCTGGGAATCCAGATGCAGGCACCGACCAGGTGCTGAAGGCATGGGCTGAAGGTGCTATCCATCAACCGATTCCATCAAATCCATCCATCGAACTGGACCGGCTGGGCGAGGCACGATTATTGCGTCGTATTGACATTCAGCCCGGTGGGCACCATCCTGAAGGCCGCCCCGGGATTCATCGGTCCCAGCCTTGGACGCGGTTCGCAACATATCATAGGGGAGGATTCCTCTTGCGCCTCATCTCGATTCTGGCCGGCTGCCTGGTGGCCGCCACGACCCTGTCCGCCGCCCCCGGCGACGCCTATGTGCCCGGCCGCCTGTCGGTGCGCTTCCTGGAGCACCCGCAGATCAGCCGCACCCAGGGCGCCATCCGCCTGGGCGGGGACTTCGACCGCATCCTGGCCGACCATCCGGCCGCCGCGGTGGAGCCGCTCTATCCGGTCCTGCGCCGCCAGACGGTGCCGGACCTCTCCCTCAACTACGTCCTGACCTTCGACCACGCCCTGGACATGGAGAGCATGGCCGCCCTCTTCGAGGCGACGGGCAAGGTGGAATACGCCGAGCCCGACTACATCATGCCCGTCTACCGGACACCCAATGACCAGTACCTGGGCCAGCAGTGGACGATGAACCGCGTGCAGGCGCCCCAGGCCTGGGACCTCATCCCGGAGAACCCCAGCAACCCAGGCATGATCATCGCCATCATCGATTCCGGCGTGGACTGGAACCATCCCGACCTTATCAACCGCATCTGGGTCAATCCCGGCGAGGACCTGGACGGTGACGGCGCCATGCCCCCCACCGGCAGCACGCCCGGCGAAGCCGACGAGCGCAACGGGATCGACGACGATGGCAACGGCTACATCGACGATTTCTACGGCTGGGACTGGGTGAGCACCACCGGCTGCTCCGCCGGCGAGGACTGCACCGAGCCGGACAACAATCCGATGGACTTCAACGGCCATGGGACCCATGTCTCCGGCATCGCCGCCGCCCAGACCAACAACAGCATCGGCGTCGCCTCCATCGCGTGGGATGCCCGCATCATGTGCCTGCGCGCCGGCTACGACGCCGCAGACGGCAACGGCTACGTCATCCAGACGGCCGCCGCCCAGGCCATCTACTACGCCATCGAGAACGGCGCCAAGATCATCAGCATGAGCTTCGGCGGCAGCGGCACCGTCCGCAACCCCGCCACCGCCGCCTACAACAGCGGCCTGCTCTGCTTCCATGCCGCCGGCAACGACAACAGCACCGCGCAGGATCAGCTGGACTATTCCGTCGGCATGATCAGCGTCGCCTCCACCAGCTCCAACGACTGCAAGTCCGACTTCAGCAACTACGGCACCTGGGTGGACATCTCCGCCCCGGGCTCCGCCATCTACTCCACCATCTTCAACAACACCTACGCCAGCCTTTACGGCACCAGCATGGCCTGTCCCAACGCCGCCAGCCTGGCCGCCCTCATCTGGTGGATGAACCCCGAGCTGACCAATGCCGAGGTGCGCAGCCGCCTGCTGGGCACGGTGGACAACATCTACAACCTGGGCTGCAACAGCGCCTATGCGGGCATGCTGGGCACGGGGCGCATCAACGCCTACAAGGCGCTCATGAACATCCGGGAGACCACGGTCAGCCTGGGCGCCACCGCCGCCCTGGACATCAACGGCGGCCATCTGCTGGCGGGCGACACCCTGCGTGTGAACTATTCCATCACCAACACGGGGATCAACCCCACCGAGGAGTTGACCCTGACCTTGAGCTGCCCCGCCGGCGGCATCGAGATCCTGACGCCCAGCATCACCCTGCCCGTGCTGCCCACCGGCAGCACCTACCAGGGGAGCAATTGGCCGGCCCTCATCCGCATTGTCGATGACAGCCCCCAGTACCTGGACATCAGCCTCAGCGTCTCCACGCCCAACGCCAACACCCTGACCGCCACCCTGGAGGCCATGGTGGGGCTGCCCGACCTGCTTGTCTACGACGATTCCGCCGGCGAGGCCGGCATCCACTCGGCCTACCGCAACGCGTTGAAGGAGCGGGGCTGGATCTACGACTGGTACCGCAGCGCCACCGGGGACTTTCCCAACATCGCCGGGCTGGCCCTGGACATGAACCGCTACAGCTGGACGATCTACGCCTCGGGCCAGAACACCAGCACCCTGGATGCGGGCGAACAGACGCTCTTCGCGGCCTACGCCGCCAACCATCACTTGGTCGTCTCCAGCCAGTACGCCGACAGCGACCTGGCCGGCACGGATTTCTTCACCCAGGTGCTTGAGGCGCAAACGGGCACCTCCACCAGTGGCACGCGCGGGGCCCGGGGCGTGGCCGGCTCCGCCACCGAGGGTCTCTACCTCATCCTGCAGGGGGCGGGCGGCGCCGGCAACCAGGACGTGCCCATCACGGAGATCCTGCCCGCCGGCGACGGCGCCACCCTTTTCCTGGACAACAGCTCTGTCTTCTCCACGGGCATCCACACGGGCTTGGGCACCTACCGGCTGATCTACCTCAATTTCGCCCTGGAAGCGGCGGGCGGCGCCGGCGCCAGCCACAGCATCTCCGAGATCCTGCCCGTGCTGAAGGATTTCCTCTTCGCCACCCAGCTGGCTCCCGCCGCCGTCACACCGGCCGGGCCCCGGCTGTCGACCGCCTGGCCCAACCCCTTCAACCCGGTCACCCAGGTCGCCTTCCATCTGGAGCATCCGGCCCAGGTGCGGCTGGCCGCCTTCAACCTGCTCGGCCAGGAAGTCGCCCTCCTGGCGCAGGGACTGCTGCCCGGGGGCGAGCACCAGCGGCGCTTCGATGCCGCCGGACTGCCCAGCGGCCTCTACCTGCTGCGCCTCGAGCTGGACGGCCAGCCCGCTGGCCAGCAGAAGGCCATGTTGATCAAATGAAATCGACGTCAGTGGAAGGGCCGCGCGCGGCATCGGACCGCGGCGGAGACTTCGAGGGACGCTGACCCGACGGGGCGGCCTTTCCGCAAGGAAAGGCCGCTTTTCTTTGGAGGCCGCGATGGACTCGACAGGTGGCCATCATTCCCGCCAACTCCTGCTGGCGGCAGGGCTCCTGGTGGCGACACACGGTCTGGCGGCGGTGGCGCCCCCGGGCCATGGGGGCTGGCTGCCCGGCCGCCTCTCCCTCCGCTTCCTGGTGGACCCCGCTCCCGGCCTGGTCGAGGGGCGCCTCGACCTTGGCCCCGCCTTCCGCGAGGTCTTGGCCATGGTGCCCGAGGCCCGCCTGGAGCCGCTGTTCTGAACCGGGCGCCACGCCACGACGCCCGACCTGTCGCTCAACCACGTCCTCCTGGTGGACGAGGGGCGGGACATCCCGGCCTTGGCCGTCCGCTTCGAGGCCACTGGTCTGGTGGAATACGCCGAGCCCGACTGGCTGCTTCCCCTCTGCCGCACGCCCGACGATCCCCTGGTGGAGCAGCAATGGGCCCTGAGCCGGGTGGAGGCCTTCGCCGCCTGGGACCAGCTGCCCCTGGAGCCGGATTTTCCCCAGGCCATCATCGCCGTGGTGGATGCCGGCATGACCTGGACCCACGAGGACTTGCTCCAGCAGCTGTGGATCAACCCGGGGGAGGATCTGGACGGGGACGGCGCCCAGAGTCCCGACGAGATCCCCGGGGATCCCGACGACCGCAACGGCCTGGATGACGACGGGAACGGCTTCGTGGACGACTTCTTCGGCTGGGACTTCGTGCACACCACCAACGGCGCGCCAGGCGAGGACGTGCTGAACCAGGACAACAACCCCGTCAGCCTGAGCCCGCACGGCACCCAGGTGGCCGGCCTGGCCGGCGCCCGCGCCGACAACGGAAGGGGCATCGCCTCCCTCGCCTGGAACGCCCGCCTCATGCCCCTGCGGGCCGGATACCTGGCCGACGACGGGAACAGCTACATCATTTCCACCGCCGCCGCCCAAGCCATCTACTATGCCACGCTGCAGGGGGCGCGCCTCATCAACCTGAGTTTCAGCGGCTCCGGCACCGTGCGCACGCCGGCCACGGCCGCCTGGAACAGCGGCGTGCTCTGCCTCCACGCGGCCTCCGACATGCAGGACCAGCTGGACCTGGCGACGGGCATCGTCAGCGTGACGGCGACCAGCGCCCAGGACTGCGCTTTCTACTGCGGCGATTGGATCGATCTGGCCGCCCCCGGCTTCGACCTGCTCACCACCACCAACAGCGGCTACGAGCCGATCAGCGGCAGTTCCTTCGCCACGGCCATGGCCACCAGCCTGGCCGCCCTGCTGCTGGCGATGGATCCCACCCTGGACAACGTCGGCCTGCGCGGGCGCCTGCTGGCCACGGCCGACCCCATCGACGACCTGACCTGCAACGCCGGTTGCGCCACGGGCGCTGGCCGCATCAACGCCCGTCGCGCCCTGCAGAACGACACAGGCTTGGATCGCGTCTCCGTCCAGCGCCAGGGCGGCTCCCGGCTGGACCACCTGTGGCCGAACCCCTTCAATCCGATGGCGCGTGTGTCATTCCACCTGGAGCGCGCCGGCCAGGTGCGGCTGCTGGTCCACGATCTGCTCGGCCGGGAGGTGGCGCGCCCCCTGGCGGGCCTGTTGGCGCCCGGATGGCATGAGCTCCCCTTCGACGGGGGCGCCCTCGCCGCCGGGCTCTATCTGCTCAGGCTGGAAGTGGACGGACAGCCGGTGGACCAGCGAAAGGCCGTGCTGCTGAAGTGAGAGGGCTGCCCGGCGGTGGGGCGGCCGCTCAGGCCAATGGCGCCGGCCCGGGCAGGCGGGCGGCCGGATCCTCGCGGAAGATCTCGCCCAGGATGCGATGCACCAGGCGGGCGGCCAGGAAGTCGGGGGCCGCATTGCCGGGCAAGGGGCGGAGTTCCACCACGTCGAAGCCCACCACCTGGCTGTGGCGGCAGACCAGGCCCACCAGGTCCACCACCTGCACCCAGCTCAGGCCGCCCGGCTCAGGCGTTCCGGTGGCCGGCATCTGGCTGGAATCAAGGCCGTCCAGGTCGATGGTGAGCCAGGTGCGGGCGCTGAGCTGGGGCCGGATGCGCTCCAGCCAAGTCGCGTCCCGGTGGATGCGGTGGGCGGGGTGGACCCGCGCCGCGTCGATCACCGCAGCCTCGGCCGCGTCCAGAGAGCGGATCCCCACCTGGACAATGGGCCCCCCCTCCCGTGCCCGGGCCATGACACAGGCGTGGTTGCAGGGGGAGCCGTGGTACTCCTCCCGCGTGTCGGCGTGGGCGTCCACCTGCACCACGGTCAGGTCGCCATGGGCCGCCTGGGCGGCGCGGATGGCCCCGATGCTGACACTGTGCTCCCCCCCCAGCAGCACGGGCAGGCGCCCTGCCGCCAGGATGGCGCCCACCGCCTCCTCCACCCGATCCGCCAGGAGGCAGGGATCCTCCCTCCGCTCCACCGGGAGCGGGGCGAGGGTGCAGATGCCCAGCCGGTGCACCTCCGTGTGGCACTCCAGGTCGTAGAGCTCCACCTGGCTGGAGGCGGCCAGCAGGGCGGCCGGGCCGTGGTCGGCCCCCTTCTGGTAGGTCGAGGTGCCGTCGTAAGGCACGCCCAGCACGGCGACGCGGGCCTTGTCCCAGGCGCAGTCAGCCGCCTCGAGGCCAAGGAAATCCCCGCTGGCGCCGGCGACAAGCCGTTCCAGCAGCATGGGTGGTCCTGATGTTGGGGTCCGGGGTTGCCCGGCTTATCTCAGCCGCATCGGTTCCGATCCGTCGGTGCAGGCCTCGGCGGCGGATTCCACCAGCATGCCGCGGGGGAATTCGCTGCCGCGCTGCACCAGGTGCACCTCGGGCCTCCGGCTGCCGAAGGCCTCGATCAGGCGCTCGCGTGCACGATCCACGTCGAAGGTCTTGCACGAGAAGAGGTCCACGAAGCAATACTTCTTCCGGGGGAAGGTGTGGACCGAGATGTGGCTCTCCGCGATGATCACCGTGCCCGTGATGCCTTCGTCGTCGGGGACCAATCCCTCGTAGGGGAAGACATAGGGCTGGGTGATGCGGGTCATGCCGATTTCATCGGGCAGGGTGTTGAGGAGATTGAAGATGTAAGGCAGGTCAGACAGACGGTTCACGTCACACTCGCCCAAGTCGAGCATCAGGTGAGGGCCGAAGCCGGCGTCAACCATGGTCATGTCGCATAAAACCCCCTGTTCGGCGCGCGCTCACTGCCGCTACGCCATGAACCGGGTCCGCCTCGCCGCTACCAGCGGTCGACCTTGGGCGGCCCGGCAAGCTCGCCAGAAAAACAAGGCCCAATGATATGGGATGGGCTGGGCAATGTCAACCCGTCGCCCGGCCTTTTTTCACCACACCCGCCCAGGCGCCCCTGCCGGCAGTCGGCAGGGGGCACTGGGCGCGGGAATTGACTACAGGTATCGCTTCAGGGCGTCCACCAAGGTCGGCTGGCCGATCTCCTGCAGGTCGTAGTAGACCCGGGTGCAGGGGTGGGCGATCTTCACCACCCGCCGCAGGTCGATGGGCGTGCCGATGATGACGGCGTCGCACTCCGTGTCGTTGATGGTCCGCTCCAGATCCTTCACCTGCTGCTCGCCATAGCCCATGGCCGGGAGCAGGGTGCCGATCTCGGGATACTTCTCGAAGGTGGCGGCGATGGTGCCCGTGGCCCAGGGACGGGGGTCGACCGCCGCGGCGGCGCCGAAGCGCTCGGCGGCCACCATCCCGGCGCCGTAGGCCATCTCGCCGTGGGTGAGGGTGGGTCCGTCCTCCACCACCAGCACGCGCTTGCCCGTGATGATCCCCGGCTCGTCCACCTGGATGGGGCTGGCCGCGTCGATGACGAGGGCCCCGGGATTGACGAGGCGGCAGTTGGCGCGCACCTCCTCCACGTTCTCCGGCTGCGCCGTCTCGATCTTGTTGATGACGACGACGTCCGCCTTGCGCAGGTTGGTCTCGCCCGGATAATAGCTCAGCTCGTGCCCGGGACGGTGGGGGTCCACCACCACGATCTGGATGTCGGCCTTGTAGAAGGGCGTGTCATTGTTGCCGCCGTCCCACAGGATGATGTCCGCCTCCTTCTCCGCCTCGCGCAGGATCGCCTCGTAGTCCACGCCCGAGTAGATGACGCCGCCCATGGCGATGTGGGGCTCGTACTCCTCCATCTCCTCGATCGTGCACTTGTGCTTGGCCAGGTCCTCCAGGGCGGCGAAGCGCTGCACTTTCTGCGCGGCCAGGTCGCCGTAGGGCATGGGGTGGCGCACGGCCACCACCTTCTTCCCCGCGGCGCGCAGCAGCTCGATGACGCGGCGGGTGGTCTGGCTCTTGCCGCAGCCGGTGCGGCTGGCGCAGACGCTGATCACGGGCTTGGAGCTGGGCAGCTCCGTCAGGCGACCGCCCAGCATGCGGAAGTCGGCGCCGCAGGCGTTGACGAGGGCGGCCTTGTGCATCACCACCTCGTGCGGCACGTCGCTGTAGCTGAAGACGACCTCCTCGATCCCGTGGCGGGCGATGAGGTCGGCCAGTTCGCTCTCGTCATGGATGGGAATCCCCTGGGGATAAAGAGGACCCGCCAGTTCGGCGGGATAGCGGCGACCGTCGATGTCCGGGATCTGGGTGGCCGTGAAGCAGACCACCTCGTGGCGCTCATCGCCCCGGAAGACGCAGTTGAAATTGTGGAAATCGCGCCCTGCGGCGCCCATGATGAGAGTCTTGATGCGCTTCATCCAGCTCTCCCTTTATGTTTAATGGTTCCAGACCGGGGCAGCCTTCCCGTCCCGGCCGCATGTTGAACGGCTGCCAAGTTAGAAAAGGCGTGGGGCCATTGGGTCCAATGGGTTCTGCGGCGGTCCTCCCCGACCTTCTGGCATCCCAGCGATTGTTGTCAAATATGGTCCGCCCCGATCCGTCAATAGAAAAGCGCAGGTGAGGAGCGGCACATCGCATCCCAGCGAAGGCTGGGACCCCATGGGCCATCCCACCTGCATGCCCTCGCATCCTGGCTGCCGGAATCGTGCGGGCCAGGCGCCGCGCGGCGCCTGATCCATGGATGCTGGGCAGCCACGTGTCGAAGGTCTCGACAAGGGCCAGCCCACGGGACCCCACCTTCCGCTGGGGTGACAAACCGCAGCCAATCCCACGTGCACGCCCGTGGCTCGATGGCAGGCGACAGGATCAGGTCAGGGAGTCCCGACGATGCCAGGACAGGTTGAGCATGAGGCCCACCATTGCCATGCAGGTCCAGAGGAAGGTCCCGCCATAGGTCAGGAAAGGCAGGGGCAGGCCGGTCACCGGCATGATGCCCATGGCCATGCCCGTGTTCACCACCACATGGAAGAGGAGGATGGAGGCGAAACCGGTCATGGCCAGGCCGCTGAAGCCGTTGCGGTGCTTGAGGGCGATCACCATCGCCCGTGTCAGGAGGGCCCCGAAGAGGGCCAGCACGACCACGGCTCCGACAAAACCCCACTCCTCGCCCACCACGGCGAAGATGAAGTCGGTGTGGCGTTCAGGCAGGAAGGCCAGCTGGGTCTGTCCTCCTTCCATGTAGCCCTTGCCCCACCAGCCGCCGGAGCCGATGGCCACCTTGGACTGGATGATCTGGTAGCCGGCCCCCAGCGGATCCGACTCGGGATCGAGAAAGACCAGGATGCGCTTCTGCTGATAGTCATGGAGCAGGTCCCACAGCCAGGGCAGGGCGAAGCCGATGGTGGCGCTGAGGGAGAGGCTGGCCGCCATCGCCCCGATCCCCACCTCGCTGAAATAGAGGATGGCGGCGAGCAGCAGGATGAAGAGCAGCAGCACGAAGATGTTCAGGCTGCAGACAGCGGCGATGGCCGGCGAGAGCAGGATGAGCAGCCAGCTCCAGGGCAGGCCGGCGCGCACCAGCATGGGCACGGTGAGGAAGGCGTAGACGAGGGCCGTCCCCAGGTCGGGCTGGGCCGCCACCAGGAGCAGGGGAAGGCCGGCCAGGCCCAGGGCCGCCAGCACCCAGCGGGGTCGCGCCAGGTCGACCCGGTTGTCGGAGAGGAGGCGGGCCAGGGCCAGGACGAGAGCCACCTTGCCCAGTTCCGATGGCTGGAAGTGCAGGTCGCCCACCCCCAGCCAGCGCTCGGCCCCCATCCCCGCCAGACCCATCAGATCCACCAGCAGGAGCAGCACGACGGCCAGACCGTAGGCCAGCCAGCTCACCGCGAACCAGAAGGAGGGCGGCGCCAGGGCACAGACCAGGAGGAGGGGCAGGCCCAGCCCTAGCCACATTAGTTGGCGCAGGCCATAGTCGAGGTCGCGCGCGCCCGAGGCGCTGTGCAGCATGATGACGCCGATGGCCGCCAGGGCCAGGAAGCTGAGCAGGATCGTCCAGTCCAGCCGGCGCTTGAGGGAATCCAGCATGGCCTACTCCGCTCCCCGGCGCAGCATGGGCGGCTGCGCACCGTGTCCGGCGCGGGGAGGCTCTCGCACCGGGAGGAGGACCGGCAGCCGCTGCGGCGGTAGCATGGCCTCGATCGGCTCACTGGCGGACAGCTCCACCGGCCAGCGTCCTTCCCGCTGGTCCAGCCAGGCCTCGAAGAGGGCGGTGGCCAGCGGGGCGGCCTGCGAGCTGCCATGCCCGGCGTTCTCCACCACCACCACCGCCGCCACCTCCGGCTCCGGCTCCGGCATCCAGCCCATGTACCAGGCGTGGGCCTCGCCATGGGGATTCTCCGCCGTGCCCGTCTTGCCCGCCGCCCGGAAGCGCAGACGCCGCTGGGCATGGGCCGTGCCTCCCGGTACTTCCACCACGGCCTGGGAGGCGGCCTCCACCATGGCCCAGGTGCGGGGCGAGAGCTTGACTTGCAGCAACGGATAGGAAAGGAGGCGCTCCTCGCCGCTGGCATGATCCACCAGGCGGACGCCGAGGTGGGGCGTCGGACCCCGCCCGCGTCCGGCCAGAATGCCGGCGTAGCGCAGGATCTGCATGGGCGTCACCAGGATCTCCCCCTGCCCGATGGCCAGATTGAGCATCACGCCCTGGGTCCAGCGTCGCGCTCCGAAGCGCCGGTCGAACCAGGCGTTGTCCGGCATGAGGCCCTCCTTCTCCCCGTCCAGGTCGCACCCGGAGGCCTCGGTCAGGCCGAACCAGGAGGCGGCCTCGCGGATGTGGTCGGGACTCAGCTTGAGGCCCAGCTGATAGAAGTAGACGTCGCAGCTCTGCTGGATGGCCTTGTGCATGCTCACCGTGCCGTGACCGCCCTCATTCCAGCAGCGGGCCGTGCGTGAGCCAAGCTGCAAGGCGCCGGTGCAGGTCACGCTCCAGTTCTCGTCCACGATCCCCTTCTCCAGCGCCCAGGCCGCCAGGGCGATCTTGAAGACCGAACCGGGCGGATAGAGGCCCTGGATGGCCCGGTTGAGCAGGGGGCGGGCCTCCGCGTCGTTGAGCATGGACCAGATCTCCGGCGGCATGCGGCCGCTGAACCAGTCCAGGCGGAAGTCGGGCTTGCTCACCAGCGCGAGCAGGCGCCCGCTGCGCACCTCCATGAGCAGGATGGCGCCGCGGCCGCCCTCCAGCATGGATTCGGCCAGGCGCTGGAGATCCCGGTCCAGGCCCGTCTCCAGGTCCATGCCGTTGACCGGGGCCTCCTGCGGCAAATGCGCGGCGTGGCCCAGGACACGGCCATGGACGTCCACCCGCAGGTACTCCACGCCCTTGAGGCCGCGCAATTCGGCGTCATGGTGGCGCTCCAGGCCCCGCCGTCCCACCAGGTCCCCGGGGGTGCCGTCCGCCAGCAGGCCGCGGGTCAGCTCCTCCTCGCTCACCTCGCCCAGATAGCCCAGGAGATGGGGCGCCAGGGGCTCCGGGTACTCACGGCGGGGTTCCACCTGGACCTGCAGGCCGGGGAAGTCGAGGCGGTACTCGGCCAGATGGGCGCGCTGGTCGAAGGTGATGTCGGGGACCAGCTTGACCGCCTTCAGGCTGTGACGGCCGCCCTGGGCCAGGCGGCGGTAGAGGAAGGCCTCCTCCCAGCCGAAGGTGGCGGCCAGCTTCCGCACGGTGCTGCTGTCCCGCAGCAGGTGGGCGGGGATGCCGAACAGGGTGTAGGATGGCCGGTTGCCCGCCAGGACGCGGCCCTGGCGGTCCAGCAGCAGGCCCCGGTGGGGGGCGATCTCCTGGGTGCGGATCTGGTTGCGCCGGCTGCGGTCGTCCCAGCCTTCGCGTCCGATGATCTGCAGTTGCGCCAGGCGGCCCAGCAGGAGCAGGAGCAGGCCCGCCTGGGCCAGCACCAGCACGGTGCCCCGCCGCTGGATGTCCGTCGGCTGCTTCACCGGCGCCCGTCCGCGCCGCGGCCGGGAGTCAGCGCGATGAGGACGGCCAGCAGCGCCACGGTGTAGGCCCAGACCGGCAGGGCCAGTCCCAGGCTGGTGTCGAGGATGCGATAGTCCAGGCCGCGGTGGCGCAGATGGGCCTGGAAAAGCTCCAGGGGCGCCAGAATGGCGGCAAGGCGGACCAGGCTCCGCCAGGCCGGAAGGCGCAGGCCGGCCGAGACCCAGAGGGCGGTGAAGAAGGCGGCGCTGCTGCCGGCCAGGGCCGAGGCGCCAAGCGGGTCCTGGGCGCCGGCCAGGTCCGCCCCCAGCCCGGCGAGGAAGCCGAGCAGGGCGGCCTGCCAGGGCGGCAGGGGCGCCGCCGCCCACATGATGCCGATGAGCAGCAGATCCGGCGAGCGGCCCTGGATGGCCAGGAGGTCGCCCCAGCTCAGATGCAGAAGCAGGCAGAATGCCAGCAGCAGCCAGCGCATCATGGGGCCGCCCCTTCGGCCTGCTCCCGCTTGCCCACCAGATAGGCCTCCTCGATGCTGGCCAGGCGGCGGATGGGCTGGACGCGCACTTCCCGGAACATGCCGCCGCTCTCCATCACGCGTGAGACGATGCCCACGGGCAGGCCGCCGGGGAAGCGCGATCCGGTCCAGGCGCTGAGCACCGTGTCCCCCGTCGCCACCGGACTGGAGAAAGGGATGTCCATCAGGACCAGCTCACCGGCCCCGCCGGCCAGGATGCCCTCCTCGCGGCTGCGCTTGAGCAGGGCCCGCAAGCGGAAGTCGCGATGACCCAGAAGGAGGGCGCGGCACTCGCCCGCCCCCACGTCGACCACCAGGCCGGCCAATCCCCAGGGCGTGACCAGCGCCTCGCCGCCGGTCACACCGTCGACGCGCCCCCGGTCCAGCACCACGCTGTGGGTGCCGAAAGGACTGGAGCGGGCGATGACCCGCGCCGGCAGGTAGCTGAGACCGGGGCGGGGCTCCAGGCCCAGCATCTCCTCCAGGCGTCCTGCTTCGCGGGCCAACTCCTGGAGGCGGCTGCTCTCCACGAAGAGCACGGTGGCGCGCCGGCGCAGCTCGCGGTTCTCGCGGGCCAGGTCCAGACGCTGGGGCATCCAGTTGACCAGGCTGAGGGGGATGGCGGCCAGGCGGGCGGCGGAGGCGCGGAAGACCAGGGCCGGATAGCTGTCCTGGGCCAGGATGATGAGGCAGGACAACAGGCTGAGTCCGCTCCAGACGGCCCAGCCCAGCCAGGGCCTATGGGTGCTTCTTGCGGGCAGGGGGCCTCCGGCTACTTGCGCAGCAGCACTTTGTGGAAGCGCTCCATGTTGTCAAGCACGATGCCCGTGCCCCGCACGACACAGGTCAGGGGGTCCTCGGCCAGGTTGACGGGCAGGCTGGTCTCGTCGCGCAGCTTGTTGGCCAGGCCCTTGAGCATGGCGCCGCCGCCCGTCAGCATGATGCCGTGGTCCCGGATGTCGGCGGCCAGCTCGGGCGGGGTCTTCTCCAGGCTGAGGCGGACGGCGTCGACGATCTGCCGCACCGGCTCGGCCAGGGCCTCGCGCACCTCCTGGCTGGAGATCTCCACCGCCTTGGGGATGCCGGCGATGAGATCACGCCCCTTGGCCGTCATCTTCAACTCGTCCTTGAGCGGATAGGCGCTGCCGATGCGGCACTTGATCTCCTCGGCCGTGCGTTCGCCGATGAGAAGGTTGTAGTTGCTCCGCATGTACTGGATGATCTTCTCGTCCATCTCGTCGCCGCCGGTGCGGATCGAGGTGTCGGTCACGATGCCGGAAAGGCTGATCACGGCGATCTCCGTCGTGCCGCCGCCGATGTCGATCACCATGCTGCCGATGGGCTGGTCCACGGGCAGGCCCACGCCCAGCGCGGCCGCCATGGGCTCGGCGATGAGGTAGACCTCGCGCGCGCCGGCGTGCTCGGCGCTGTCGTTGATGATGCGCTTCTCGCTCTTGGTCACGCCGCTGGGCACGCAGACGATGACGCGCGGACGGGTCAGCCGGTTGCGCGTCACCTTGCGGATGAAGGCGCGGATCATCTCCTCGGCCACCTCGTCGTCGTCGATCACGCCGTCGCGCATGGGGCGGATCACTTCCACGTCGGCGTGGGTCTTGCCCATCATCTCGCGGGCCTCGTAGCCGATGGCGATGACGCGGCGGTCGCTCTTGGAAAGGGCCACCACGCTGGGCTCGCGCACGAGGATGCCCTTGCCCTTGACGTAGACCAGGGTGTTGGCCGTCCCCAGGTCGATGGCGATGTCGTTGGAGAAGACGCCTCCGAAGAGGCTGAGGAATGAAAATCCCATGAATGGTCCCGTCTAGTGGCGGAAGTGCCGCCGGTCCGTGAACAGCATCGCCAGGCCCGCCTCGTCGGCGGCGCGGATGACCTCCTCGTCGCGCACGCTGCCGCCCGGCTGGATCACCGCCGTGATGCCCGCCGCCGCCGCCGCCGCGATCCCGTCCGGGAAGGGGAAGAAGGCGTCGGAGCCCAGGGCGCCGCCCGCCAGCTCGTGCCCCTCGCGCCGGGCCTTGAGCACGGCCACGTCGCTGGCGTCCACCCGGCTCATCTGGCCGGCGCCGATGCCCAGGGTGCGTCCCTCCCGGGCCAGGACGATGGCGTTGGACTTGACATGGCGCACGATGCGCCAGGCGAAGAGCAGGTTGGAGCGCTCCTCCGCGCTGGGCTGGCGCTTCGTCACGCAGCGATAGGCGGCCGGATCCTCGGCCGCGAGGCGGTCCCGCCCCTGCACGAGCAGACCGCCGAAGAAGTGGCGCAGTTGCAGGTCCGGGCCGGGCAGCGGCCCGCAGGCCAAGAGGCGACGGTCCTTCTTCTTGCGGAGGATGGCCAGGGCCTCCTCGTCGAAAGCGGGGGCGATGAGGATCTCCATGAAGAGGGGGTGCACGACCCGGGCCGTGGCGGCGTCCAGGGGGCGGTTCCAGACGACGATGCCGCCGAAGGGGCTCACCTGGTCGGTGGCCAGGGCGCGTTGGAAGGCCTCGAGGGCCGTGGCGCCCAAGGCCGCGCCGCAGGGATTGGTGTGCTTGAGGATGGCGCAGGCCGGGCCCTCGGCGGCGGGGAAATCCCCGATCAATTCGAGGGCGGCGTCCACGTCCAGCAGGTTGTTGTAGGACAGGGCCTTGCCGTGCAGGATCTCCAGGCCGGCGAGGGAGCCGTAGACGGCGGCGGCCTGGTGGGGGTTCTCCCCGTAGCGCAGGTCCTGGACCCGTGGCAGCGTGAGGGAGTGGACCGGCGGCAGGACGGGGGCCGCGCCCTCCCCGCCCGCCTCCCGCTCGAAGCGCTCCCCCAGCACGGAGGCGATCAGGCCGTCGTAGGCCGCCGTCCGGGCGTAGGCCTTGGCCGCCAGGCGGCGCCGGAAGGCGAGGTCGGGACCGCCCTGTTCCAGCTGCTCCAGCAGGGGCCCGTAGTCGGCCGTGTCGCACAGGACCGTGACGAAGGCGTGGTTCTTGGCGGCGCCCCGCAGCAGGGAGGGGCCGCCGATGTCGATGTTCTCCACCAGGTCGGCCAGGGAGGCGCCGGGACGGCGGCTCACCTCGGCGAAGGGATAGAGGGTGACGACCACGAGATCGATCAGGCTGATGCCGTTGGCCGCGGCCAGGGCGAGGTCCTCCGGGTGGTCGCGACGCGCCAGCAGCCCGCCGTGGATGCGTGGATGGAGGGTCTTGACGCGGCCGTCCATCATCTCGGGGAAGCCGGTCAGCTCGCTCACGTCGCGCACGGCCAGGCCCTTCTCCCGCAGCAGGCGGGCGGTGCCGCCGGTGGAGACCAGCTCGCAGCCGCGGGCGGCCAGGGCCCTCGCCAGCTCCACCACTCCTGTCTTGTCATGGACCGAGATGAGGGCCCGGCTCAGCGGGAGGCGCGACATGGGATGACCCGTCCTTCCTTGATGTCAAGGCCGCCGGCCAGCAGGGCGAGGGCCTCGGGATAGATGATGTGCTCGATCTCCAGCACGCGGGCGGCGATCTCGGCCGGGCCGTCCTCGGGCCGCAGGTCGACGGCCCGCTGGAGGACGATGGGGCCGCGGTCGAAGGCCTCGTCCACCAGGTGGACGGTGGCGCCGCTGACCCGGCAACCGGCCCGCCAGACCGCCTCATGCACATGATGGCCGTACATGCCGGCTCCGCCGAAGGAGGGCAGGAGGGCCGGGTGGATGTTGAGCATGCGGCCGCGGAAGGCCTCCACCAGCAGGGGTGGCACCATGCGCAGGAAGCCCGCCAGCGCGATGGTCTCCACCTGGCGCTCGCGCAGCCAGGCGAGCAGCGCGGGCGCCCCCTGCGCCGCGCTTCCCCAGCAGGCGCGGCCGAAGACGGCGGCCTCGACCCTGGCGGCGCGGGCCCGCTCCAGGGCGCCGGCGCCGGCCCGATCCGCCACGAGGGCCACCGGCTCGAAGGGATGGACCCCGGCCCGCCAGGATGTGTGGATCGCCTGAAAATTGCTGCCCCCGCCCGAGGCGAAGACCGCCAGGCGGCGGAGTGCCATTGTGAAATCCTTGCTGCAAAGGGAGTTCGGCCGCCCGTCTCCTGCACGGAAAAGGTAGGGCATGGCCCGCGCTTTCTCAATCGTCCGGCGGCCTGGCTTTGCCGCAAAGGGGTCCAGCCGCGCCGGCCCGATTCTTGGTACATTGGCCGCCGATTTCCGGCCTGGCCTCCCGCGAGTCCAGGTGACTTGCCACCCTGGAGCAGAGGAGCCCTCCATGCCCGCTTCGCCGGAGAACCGCCGTCCCGCCTACGCCAACACCCCTCCCCTCCAGGCCGGCATGCCCGGCGGCGTGCCCTACATCGTGGGCAACGAGGCGGCCGAGCGTTTCAGCTTCTACGGGATGAAGGGCATCCTTGTCGTCTTCATGACCCAGTACCTGGCCGGACCGGGCGGCCTGCTGGACGTGATGACGGAGCCCCAGGCCATGAGCTGGTACCACCTCTTCACCAGCGCCGTCTATTTCACGCCGCTGCTGGGGGCCCTGCTCAGCGACATCCTGCTGGGCAAGTACCGCACCATCATGCTGCTCTCGCTCGTCTACTGCCTGGGGCACCTCGCCCTGGCCCTGGACGACACACGGCTGGGCCTGGCCATCGGACTCAGCCTCATCGCCGTGGGCGCCGGCGGCATCAAGCCCTGCGTCTCGGCCCATGTGGGGGACCAGTTCGGACGCCTCAACCAGCACCTGCTCAGCCGCGTCTTCGGCTGGTTCTACTTCGCCATCAACCTGGGCTCCTTCGTCAGCACGCTGCTCACGCCCTGGCTGCTGGCCCATTACGGCGCGGCCTGGGCCTTCGGCGTGCCCGGCGTCCTCATGGCGCTGGCCACCTGGGTCTTCTGGCTGGGCCGCCACAAGTTCGTCCACATCCCGCCGGCGGGGAAGCGCTTCATCAAGGAGACTCTCAGCCCGGAGGGCCTGCGCGCCCTGGGCCGCCTGGCCGTGCTCTACATCTTCGTCGCCGTCTTCTGGTCCCTTTACGACCAGACGGGCAGCGCCTGGGTCCTCCAGGCCGAGCGCATGGACCGGAGCTTCCTGGGCATCACCTGGCTGTCCAGCCAGATCCAGGCGATCAATCCCCTCCTCATCCTCGCCTTCATCCCCCTCTTCGGGCGGGTCGTCTATCCGGCGGTGGAGCGCGTGGTGAAGCTGACACCCCTGCGCAAGATCGGCGCCGGCCTGCTGCTGGCCGCGCTCAGCTTCTGGCTGTCGGGCTGGATCGAGGCGCGCCTGGTGGCGGGGGACAGCGTCAACATCGCTTGGCAGCTGTTCAGCTACGTCATCATCACGGCGGGGGAGATCCTCGTCTCCATCACCTGCCTGGAGTATTCCTACACCCAGGCGCCGCGCAGCATGAAGAGCCTGCTCATGGCCTTCTACCTGGTCAGCGTCTCGGCGGGCAACCTCTTCGTCAGCGGGGTCAACCTCTTCATCCAGAACGCGGACGGCTCCAGCCGCCTGCCCGGCGCCAGCTACTACTGGTTCTTCGCCCTGCTCATGCTGGGCGTGTTCGGCATCTACCTGCTGGTCAGCCGGCACTTCAAGGAGCAGACCTACATCCAGGGCGAGGCCTGAGCGGGTCCCACGCCACGGCGGGCCATGCGCATGGGCGAACCCTTGCCGGGCATGCCACTTCCCGGGAGGCCACCACCCAGGAAGTGGCATCGGACGGGCCGAGGACAGTCCTGAGCCCAGGGCCCGCCTCACTTCGCCAGGACCACCTTCCTCAGTTCCACCCCGTTGACATGGGTGGCCCGCAGCAGGTGCAGGCCCGCCGGCCAGGACGCGCCGTCCAGGGTGAAGGCATGGGCGCCCGCCGGCAGCAGGCCATCGAACACCAGGGCCTCCCGGCGTCCCAGCAGGTCGAAAACCTCCAGGCGCAATGAACTGGCGACGGACAGGTCCACGGTGACCTGGCAGCCAGGGTTGAAGGGGTTGGGCCAGGGCTCGCCCAGCCGACATGCGGCGGGCTGCGCCGGGGATGGGGTTGCGGTGGTCTCCACCCAGAACCAGGCGCACTCGGCCCCGTCCACGTTCCAGCTGGCCTCCACCTCCAAGTCGCGGTCCCAGCCCCAGAAGTCGCCGGTCTCCACCTCGAACCACACCCGCGCCGGACCCTCCATCCATGAGTGGAGATTAAGCTCGGGTCGCCAGACCAGCAGGGAATCCCCCTCAAGGGAGAAGCGGGAAAGAGCCTGGGGCTCGTCGTTCACCCAGGCGCGCACCTGGCCATGCAGGGGGGTGTCCGCTTCCGGGTTGCTGCTGCGGATGTGCAGCGCCGGCACGCCGAAGGCCCAGGCCTGGGCCAAGGCGGCGGGATCTTCCACCAAGCCGCAGGGGGGGGTCTCCGGGGCTGCCTCCACCACCGCCGCGCGCTCCGGGAGCCAACGGGTGGTGGGCCAGTAGGGGGGTGATGACAGCAACAGGTTGGCGTCATGGGCATGACGGCGGCTCTGGTAGCCCACCCAGACATTGCCCATGGCACCGGGCGGGTTGATGCTGTTGTAGCCCGGCCGGAAGACGGCCAGGGAGCCGTAGAACCAGAGGGTGCCCCGCCGATCGCTGGTGGAGGAGGCATTGGGGCAATCCGGCCACTGGCCGCCGGGCACGGTGTCCCAGAGCCGCACGTGGGTATAGGACGAGTCGCCGCAGTCCCACTGGGGATAAGGCGCGGGGGGAAGGGCGGCCCAGGCCGTGGTCTTCCAGAACTCCGTCCCGAAACTGCACCCGGCCAGGATGGACGCCGTGATGATCAGGTCCCGGCGACCCTGCGAGCACGCGGACACCACCGGCTCGTTGGGCATGCCGCAGGTGACGGCCGGCGTGCTGGCCCCATTGGCGAACCCGTTCTCCAGGGTGGCGGCGATGAGCACGTCCTGCTCGCCGATCAGCCCGATGCGGTTGGGCGAGCCCACGGGAACGGTGCCAAAAGGGGACGCTTGAGGAGGATAGGGATCTCCCGATGGACAGGGCGACAAGATGGTGTCGGCTGTGATCACATCTCCCATGATGAACAGGCTGTCCGAGGCCAGCAGGGTCACCTGCCCCTCCACCACTCCCTTGACACGGGCCACGCCCTCCACCCAGATGAGCTGGGGCTGGTTCCCCGCGGGCAGGGGGAGGGTGGTCCAGGGCACCGTGTAGAGGGTGTCCGTGCCCTGCACTTGGCCCTGGCTGAACTGGGCCGCGTGGTACACGGGACCGTCGAAGCGGATCAGGGTGGTGAGAGGCAGGCTGTCCACCACGGCCGCCCAGCGGTGCTCCGGCGGACACACCTGGCGGATGAGGTCCAGCTCCTCCGCGAAATTCCACGCCAAAGGGGCATGGGCGAGACACAGGCCCCCTTGAAAAGCCTGGTCAAACTGGCCTGGTGCCATGTCGACGATCTGTTCGCTTGTCTGAGAA
Organism: bacterium; assembly: GCA_030685015.1. Classification (NCBI taxonomy): domain Bacteria; species bacterium. Next base: position 27,367 of record JAUXWS010000068.1, on the reverse strand, counting down.
TAGGGGCCGGTGAACAAAGGGTATCCATATGGCGATAGCCGGGCACTCCCACCCAGGTGCACTCGTCCGGTCCAGACTTGATCTTGGTTGAATATGGGCACTGCGCCCAAGGGACTCCGCTGCAGGTCCGCCACGAGGGAGAACTCGGCCAGGCCCACCACAGCCTGGGCATGGGCCGCGGGAGCAGCCAGGGCCAGCGCCATGTGAATGGCAATGAGGACGAACACGCGCGACATGACTCCCTCCTGGCTGGCTGGCGGGACCGTCAGGCCAAGGCGGAACACGCCTCGTCAGATGTATGGAACTCTTGACACATGGTCGGGCGGATGCGACGCCTGGGGGGGCCTGCTGTTGGGCATCAAGCTAGGCAAGCTGCGCCAGTCCGGCAGCGGGATTCTTTTGCACAAATCATGCCTATTCTGGAGGCGCCCGGCATGCAACTGACTCCGCCAGGCTGGCGCGGCTTCCGGGTGGCGCCGGGTCGCCCCGAGAAATGGCGGCTTCAGGCGCCGCCGGTGCTGATGGGATGCGGGGGGCCATAGTCCCGCGCCAGCCACTCATCAGTGGTGGGCGGCTCGCCCAGCCAGCGGCGCAGGCGGCCCAGATCCAGCGGCAACTCCCGCGCCGGCGCTTCGGCCAGCCCCGCCTCGGCCGTGTCCAGGGGCCGCAGCAGACCCTCATCCAGGCCCAGGTGGCGGCAGAAGAGCAGGGCGAAGTCCTCCCGGCTCAGATAATCGGCCCCTCCCAGGTTCAACGCGCCGCGCGGTCCGCCTCCCGCCTCCATCACCGCCCGCAGTCCGTCGATCATGGCGGGCAGGGCGCCCGCCGCCAGCAGGTGGCGCCGGTTGTCGCGGAAGACGGGGGCGGGCTTCCCCTCGCGCCAGTGGGCCAATAACCAGCCTGAGAAGGAATTCTGCCCGGGCCGGGACCTGCCCCAGAGCAGGCTGCAGCGCAGCAGCAGCGCCTCGGGCAGCAGGGTCCGCACCGCCTCCTCCATCTCGACCTTGCTGCGGCCGTAGAGGTGGGCCGGGTCGAGCTCCGCCCTTTCGCTCCAGCCGGTGGCGGGAGCGGGAGTCAGGGCGGCGTCGGGATAGACCGTGTCCGAGCTGAAGGCGATGAGGCCGCGCCCGCGGCGCCGGCACCAGTCCGCCACCCAGTGGGCGGCCTCCACGTTGACGCGCCGGGCCTGGGCCGGATCCCGCCCGACCAGGGCCGGTTGCGAGACGGCGGCGCAGTGGACCACCCAGTCCGGACGGAAGGCCTCCAGGCGGTCGGCCACGTGGCGCGGCTCCTCGGCCAGATCCAGGACATGGTGCTCGGCCTCAAGCCAGTCCGGCCGCTGGCGGCTGCAGCCGGCCAGCTCATGGTGGTCCGCCCAGGCCTCCGCCAGCCGGGAGCCCACGAAGCCGCTGATGCCGGTGAGGTAGAGTCTCATGGGATTGCCGCACCCGTGGTTGGGTGGGGGCCGCGGCCCGCCACAAGGATCATGTCCGGAACATGCCGCTACCGCAGGCGCGGCGTCAGGTCCAGGGAAAGGGCCAGGCCCAGTCCGCCCTCCACCGGGTAGGCGGCCAGCTCCAGCTCCTGGCGGGCCAAGCGGAGGGCGCCCACGCCGCTGAGCACGTGGTTGACGAAGATGGCGCCGCCCACGGCCAGGGCCTGGGAGGAGGCGTGCTCGGACACGGCGCGCAGGTCGCGGTAGCGCAGAAGGTCCGCCTCCTGGGGCCAGCTCCAGCCGTCGGCCGGGTCCAGGTAGCGGCGCTGGGGCAGGCCGTTCTCCAACATGGCGCGGTTGAAGTCGGCCCGGCTCTGGTGGTTGGAGACATCCACCCAGTAATCGCTGCCGCGGCCATGGTCGCCGGCGCCGGCCTGCCGCCGGGCATAGGCCCGGTATTCGCTGGCCTTGATCCCGCTCAGGCGGTTGAGACCCCAGGCCCCCGCCACCAGGCCCAGGTCCAGCCAGAAGCCGGTGCGGCCCTTGCCCCTCAGTTCCGGCCGATGGCGCGCCACGGCGGCCTGGCCCCAGCCCGGCACCACCAGCGAGCGCAGGAAAGCGCCGCCCGGCGACACGAGGCCCGCTGGACGCGGCAGGGCGGGAGGCGCCGCCTCGATCCGCAGGGAATCCAGCGGCGCGGCGGGCAGCGGCGCGCGGCGGAAGGGGGTGGCGGCGGCGGCCCCGGCCAGCAGGAGGCCGGCCAGCAGCAGCAGCGGGACGGGCCGCCCGGCGATGGGGCACAGGCTCATCGGAAGCGCCAGGCCAGGCTGAGGCCGGGTTGCCGACCGTGCCCCGTCTCCAGGCTGGCCGTGCGCACCCGCAGGTCGGGGCCGCCCTCCCGGCGGGTCTGGATCAGCACGTCGAGGAAGGAGGCGACGTGGTTGAGCACGAGCAGGCCCATCAAGCGGTCGGCCAGGATGAGCTTGTCGTTGCTGTCGGCGCGCATCTGCATGTAGGTCCGGCTCTGGCCGCAGAACTCCTGGAAGTGCCAGGGCTGCTGGGCCACGAACTGCCAGCCGTTGTCCGTGCCGTAGAGTTCCCAGCCCCGCTGGAACTGGGCGTACTTGCCGATCATCTCGTAGAACTGCTGGGTGCGGCTGAGGGAGAAGTGGTCCCAGGCGCCGTCCATTCCCGCGCTGTAGCCCTCCAGGAAGAAGCCGGGCAGGATATGGCTGCCCTGGCCGCCGGTGGGGCTGAACACGTCGTCCGCCGTGTGGGCGAAGAGGGCGGCGATGCCCGCCTCGTCCAGTCCGGCCAGGTCCGCCGCCGCGAAACCGCGGTCGAGGTAGCCCTCCTCCAGGGCGTACTCCCCGCGATGGGTGCGCCACTGGATGTAGCGCTCGTAACTCCAGTGCTCATTGGCGAAGGCCTTGAAATCGTCGTCCAGCTCCCGGCCGCGGGCGTTGAGGGCGCGGGCGCCCAGCAGCACGCCGGCCTCAACGGCGAAGAAGAGGGAGGCCCTGACCCACTGGCCGCGCTGGGCCTGGTCGAAGCCGGGCAGGAGCAGGGCCTGCAGCAGGTCAATCCCTCTGTGCTGTTTCTCAGGCTTGTTAATCGGCGCAGCTAACGAAATGTTTGATCGCGGATCCTGCCCAGCAATGAAGGCTTGCGACAGCTGCTCTTCTTCCAGAACAATGGTGACTTTGTAATAAACGGTGCGGTCCTCGACGCGGTGATCGATCACGTCCTTTCGCTTCACAAATCCAGCGGCGATAATCCTGACTAGATCCTGCTTCAGCTGGCTGTTCTCGATGTCGGTCGTAGCGGTTATGAAGAGTCCGCACTGCTCGACCGCCGCACGAATGGCCAGTTCTTCGCACAAGCGCTTCGCATCCAGGATGCTCTCTCTATCACCGTATGTATATGTGTAATCCCCGGTACTCTCACAGGTCCCGAAAGCAGCGGGTGCCGCCCTCTGCATTCCCCTGGAAGTAGCGCTCTGGGCGAACAAACGCTCCTTAATCGACCCAGTGCTAGCCTCGGCTGGAACGCATCCACTCGACAACAGGAATCCCGTCAACACGAGCTTTCCTATCGATAATTCCTCCAGCAATTTCATGGTATCCGCTCCTGGAAGACATCGAATTCGAAAAGGAGGGTGGCGTACCAGCGCCACTCCCGGCCGTAGAATTCACCCGGATCCAGCGCCGGCACGCGGAACTCGTCCAGGCCGTAGGCGGCGCCCACGGTCAGGGCGGTGGGCAGCATGGCCCACGAGGTGAGGAAGAGCTTGAGGTCGCCGCCCACCTCGCGCTTGAGGTCGAAGGCGGGGCCGCGGCCGCCCCAGGCGTCGCCGGCGCCGGCATTGAGGCTGCCGTAGAGGCGCTTGACATGCCAAGGTCCCAGCGGCCAGCCCACGCGGCGGATGATGGGAAAGCCCAGCCGCACGTGCCCCAGCGCCTTTCGCACCCCGCCCAGGCTGTAGTAGGAGTAGCCGCGCAGGCCCATCAGCCCGCCGGCGTAGGTGTGGAAGAAGTCGTCCACCTCGGCGTCGCCGATGAGCGCCGCCTTGCCGTCCACGGTGAGCGACAGGGCCGGCCAGAAGGGCAGGGCCCAACTGCGGCCCAGGGCCAGCTCCCCTTCGAGGAAGGTGGCGGGCGTGTAGACCTCCTCGAGCAGGCCGGCCGAGCTGACCTCGAAGCCGTCGATGAGGCGGTCCCAGTGCTGGCGCAGCTCCAGGCTGGCCCAGCGGCGCCCGCGGGGGTTGATGAAGTCGTCCACCCGCCGCCCGGCCTCCAGCTGGTGGTCGAAGCGGAGGCGCAGGCCCGTCCCCTTGTAGTAGTCGTAGTTGACAGTGAGGGGCGGCCGCTTGTAGGAGGCCTTGTAGTTGGCCAGGCTGACGGCGCCCTCGACACTGAGCACGTCGCTCAGGCGACGGCGCCAGCCCAGGTGGCCCTCGGCCAGGCTGAAGCGGTAGCGGACGCCGTACTGGTCGAAGCGGGGGGCGCCGTCGGGCGTCTCGCCCACGATGACGAAGGGATCATCGAAGCGCTCGTCGTGGTCCCGCGTCATGCCGTAAAGCTCGGTGAAGACCGCGCCCTTGCCCAGCGCGGCGCTGGCCGAGGCGAAGAGGTCCATGTTGGTGAGACGGGCCGCCGCCACGCCGCCGCTCAGCTCCACCTTCTCGAAGACATCCATGTTGAGGAAGAAGAGGCCGGGCTTCAGCTCGCCGTCATCCACCACCAGGCGCGGGATCCAGAAGGGTTTCTCGAACTCCGTGCGGAGGGGCTGCCAGGTCCGGGGGGCCGGATCCTGGTCCGCCGTGCCCAGGGGCGGGATCGCCTCCGCGTAGTGCGGGCGCAGGGCCGCCGGGGCGTCCTGCTGGTCGTGCAGGGGGGCCAGTTCGAAGAGGCGGAAGCCCTGGTCCCGGTAGCCGCTGTAGTAGAGCGTGTCGCCGGCCAGGGTCGGCATGAAGGCGCCGCCCGTCACCGCCGTCAGGCGCTCGCGTCGCCCCTCCTCCAGGTCCAGGCGCCAGATGTTGAAGATGCCGCCCTCGTCCTGGGCGTAGACCAGCCACCGTCCGTCCGCGCTGAAGGTGGCCTGCCGCTCGTCCAGCTGTGTGGCCAGCAGCTCGCGCGTGGCGCCGGTGGCGGGGTCCAGCTCCACCAGGTCGCGGCCATGACCCCAGGCGCGGGCGGCCACGATGCGGGTGCCGCGCGGGTCCCAGCGCGGCTGGAAGAACTGGCTGCCGTAGGGCTCCTGCCCCAGCCGACGGGCCTGCAGCCGCGGCGCCGCCTTGCGTTGGCGCTTGGACAGGGCCTGCCAGGCCGGGCCGTCCAGGCTGTCCAGCTCGAAGAGGACGGGCCAGGTGGAGCCGCCGCCGTTCTGCACGGCCACCAATCGGCGGCCGTCGGGGGCGAGGTCAGGCTGGCTGAGGCGCGCCCCCTCGGTCAGGCGGCGCGTCACTTTCTCCTCGAACCAGTACTGGTAGAGGTCGCGGTAATGGCGGCCCAGCTTGTCCACCGGGCTGGTGCGCGAGAAGATGACGCTGGCTCCGTCGGGGCTCAGGGCGAAGGGGCCGCGGATGTTGGGCAGCACTTTCTCGCAGGTGCCGGCCTGGCGGTCGTAGCGCCAGAGGTCGGTCATGCCCAGCCAGTCGGCATCCCCGTTGGAGGCGTAGTAGACATGGCGCCCGTCCGGTGAGACCCGGGGATTGATGTTGTTGGTGGGGCCCAGCTCATCGGCCGCCTCGGGGAAGGCGCAGACCGCGCCCAGGCCCGCGCAGCAGCTGCCTGCCGGCAGGTGGGGCGCCAGGCTGGTCGGCGGAGTGCGCAGCTCCTCGCGGTGCTCGTCGCGGCCGCCCCCCGCCTGACTGACCACGCGGCTGGTCGAGACGAGGCGCCCTTCCACGCCCCGGCCGTCCACGCCGGCCAACTGCCGGGCATAGTCCTCCTCCAGGTCGGCCTTCCAGCGGCGCCACAGCTCGTGGCCGTCCACACCCAGCACCCGCTCCATCGCCGTGGCCATGGAGAGGCGGTGGGGCCGCGCCAGCTCCTCCGACAGGCGGCGCAGGCTTTCGTCCCCATGCCGCTCCGCGATCCAGTTGACGAGACTGAAGCCCTGGTTGTAGACGGATTCGCCCCCCACCGAGTTCTTGTCGAAGGAGGCCATCTCGTCCAGATCGAAGAGAGCGCCGTGGAGCACGCGGTCGCGCAGGACCATGTCGCGGTGGCTGTCCCAGAAGTCGTAGCGGTGGCCTTCGACCATGCGCTGGGCCGTGCCTTCGGCGAACCAGGCGGGCACCATCGTGCCGGCCAGGGGATAGGAGGCGACCCGGTTGGGAAAGCCCTGCACCACGTCGTCCCGCTTCTCCGGCTCGTAGCCCATCATCTGGAAGTAGAGGAAGGGCATTTGGCGGCTGAACTTGCGGGCGGCCCCCAGTTGGACGATGTGGGTGAACTCGTGGGTGAGCACGTTGCGCAGCCAGTTGTGCTGGCCGCGCAGGTCGAAGTCAAGGCTGGTCGCCCAGATGATGATCTTGTTGTTGTAGAAGTAGGCGCCGCCGTTGGAGTAATCGTCCGTGTCGTAGAAGATGAGGTGGACGCGGGTGTCGGGCTCATAGCCGTAGAGGGAGGTGATGGGATCCCAGATCTCCTCCATGATCTGGGCGGCCACCAGACCGAGGTCCTCCAGCCCCTCGTGGACATGGATGGTGCAGTGGGCCAGCTCGCTGGAGTGCCACTCCAGGTCCGGGTGGTTGTAGGCGACGGGCTGGGCGGCGATCCTGGCCGCCAGGGCGAGCAGGAGCGGCAGCCACAGGCGCCGCAGCTGGACGAGGGCGATCATCGGATCACCGCCAGCTTGACGCGCCTCGTCCAGGACTCGCCGCCCTCCGCCTGCAGAAGGCAGAAGTAGGCGCCCGGGGCGACGCCGCGCAGGTCCCAGCTCAGCTCGTGCTCACCCGCCCGGTCGAAGGAGGCGCCCAGGCTGGCGACGCGATCCCCCGCCGTGTCGTAGGCGTGCAGGGTGACCCGGGCCGGCGCCCCCAGGAGGAAGCGCAGGTGGGCCACGGTCGAGGCCGGGTTGGGCCAGACGAAGGCGGGGTTCTCCCGCACGATCCGGACCGCCTCCTGGTGGGTTGCGCCGCTGGACCAGGGTCGACCGCGGCCGTCCAGGCCCCGGCGCTGGGTCCACACCGGGTGGTCCAGCTCCGCTTCCCAGGCCGCCAGGCGGCCGTCCCGGCGCAGGCCCAGCACCAGCCCCAGCTCGGGCAGCAGCAGCGGGCCGTCCACCAGGGGCGGCATGATGCGGGGCCAGGTGGGAGGCGCCAGCCCGGCAGCTTCGAGGCCCGACAACCGATCGGAGGAGGCGGCCATCACGGCGAGGCCGCCCTCGTCCGTCCGCGATCCGGTCAAGGGGGCGCCATGACCGTCCTCCAGCGCCAGCTGGGCCAGGAGGGTGCCCGCTTGGCTGTAGATCCGCAGGCCGCCCCCCGGCAGCTGGAAGGCCAGCTCCAGCCCCGGATCGGGTCCGAACTGGAGGGGCCGCACCGACAGGTTCGGGCAATCGAGGCGTCGCAGGAGCCGCGATCCCCGGAAGAGGCTGGCCCCATCCTCATCGCGCAGCAGGGCGGTGGCCTCCAGCGTGTCGGTGGACTCGGGAACCCGGGCCTCCCACACGGCATCCAGGGCCAGCAGGTCCGCGCCGGCGGGGAGTGTCCCACCCTCGCCCAGCACATTGCGCCCGGCCAGATAGACGCGGGGGTGGTCGCCTTTCACCAGCAGGCCGGGGTAGCCGCTGTCGTCCTCCACCTCCACCAGGCGCAGCTCGCCCGCCGGGACCGAGCCCAGCACCTGGACCACGGTGAGCGCCGCCGGATCAAGCCGCAGCAGCATCTGGCCGCTCACGACGAAGAGGCCGGGTTGGCGCCCGCGCCAGGGGTCGCCCGCGGCCGGGGCGCCTCCTCCCGTGGGCAGCACGGCCTGGATCCCCTGCTCGCCGGCCCAGAAGCGCTCGGTGGTGAAAAGACGCGGCAGGCCCATGGGACGGAAGAGGGCCAGGCTGTCGCCGCGCCAGGCCAGCAGGCGCGCCTCGCCGCCGTCCTCCAAAGCCCAGAGGCCGTCCAATCCGTCCTGCCAGTCGGTGGGCAGCAGGCTGGCATGGCCGTCGGCCCGGGGCCAGGTGGCCAGGTCGCCGCCCAGCACCCGGCCGTAGGAGCGGCCCAGTCCGTCGCGCAAGGCCACGCAGGCCGCCAGGCTTTCCCCGTCCTCAGGCCAGCAGAAGGCTTGCAACATGACATCCACGGCGGCCGTCCCCTCCAGGGGCGGTGTCAGGGAAAGGCCATGGGCGGCCGGACGCAGATCCCAGGAAAGGTTGAAGCGCCCGTGGTCGGGCCAGACGCCCTGCCCGTCAGGACCGCTGAAGCCGTCCAGGCGCAGGCCGGTGAAGAGGCCGTCGTTGGTGCTGGTGGGAGGCTCCGTGTCCCAGGCCAGGCTCACGTTGCGGTAGGAATAGTGCGGGTTGGCCAGGGTCCAGCCCGTGTTGGGCTGCTGCCAGGGATCCTCGTTGCCGCCCAGGGCCACCGAGCCGCGCATGGAGAAGAACCCGTAGTCGCGCCCGATGTCCTGCACGCCATCCCCCTCCACCAGATCCACCCCCCGACGCCGGGGATCGTCGTTCACCGTGTTGGCGGCGATGGCCTCCGGCGTGGCGGCGCGCTCGTCCACGTGCCAGACCAGCAAGCCGCTGCCCGGCAAGTCGAAGTCCAGATTGCCCGCCTCGATGAAGACGCCCGTGCTGTCGCCGGGCTGGCCCAGGGTGTCCTGGAAGCTGATGGTGAAGGAGCTGTCCAGCCGGGCCCAGCGGCCGGCGCGGTCCCGCGCCCAGGTCCAGTTGCGGCCCTCCTCCTGCCGGCGGCGGTACTCCACCAGGTAGTACTCGTCGTCGTTCAGGGGGATGCGCACCATGCGGGGCAGCAGGGCGGGGCCGTCGGGCGCCGCCACCTGCACGCTGTCCCGCGCCGCGGCCACGACCTCCACGCTGCCCCAGCCCAGGTGCAGGCGGCTCCAGGCGTCGAGGGGGGCGGGCAACAGGCCGCTGTAGTTGGCGCTGCCCTGATCCATCAGGCCCCATTTGCCGATCACGCTGCGGCCGGTGCGGCCGTCGTACAGGTTGGGCAGGCCCAGTTCGTGCCCGAACTGCAGAACCAGCAGGCCGGCCAGGCCGTGCTGGTAGTTTTCGTGGTTCTCCCCCTCCGGCAGGATAAGGCCCTGGCGCACGGTCCAGCTCAAGCCCGTCGTCTCGTCGCCCACCGTCGTCTCATGCGGCATCGTCTGTCCGTCCAGCGCCCCCAGCCAGGCGGAGGGGATGTCGTGGGGGGTGTCGTCCTCGCCGAAATCCTGCCCCACGCCGGCGTGGAAGATGATCACGCTGTGGAAGCGCCGTTCTCCCGCCTCGTTGAAGAAAGCGAGCGCGGGGTCGGCGTCGGCGGCCTCCAGGCTGTGGCGGAAGAGCTCGGCCAGTTGCTCGTCGGTGCGGTCGCGGGACTGGTTCCAGTGGTAGTGCCACATGGGGTGGGGCAGGCGGTAGGCCGCTTGCCCGCCCCGCGGCCAGATCTCCCACTCCAGGTCCAGCCCGCCCTGGGAGGCGCGGCCGTACCAGTGGGACAGGAAGCGCAGGTGCGAATCGAAGTAGAGGGAATCATGCGGCAGGGGATCAATCGTCCACCGACGGGAGAACTGGAAGGCGCTCTCGAAGCGGCCGTCCCCCGTGGTCGTCTCCAGGGTGTCGGGCTGGAAATCCACGCGCAAGGCCAGCAGGCGCAGGCTTTCCCCCCGGGCCGTTCCGGCCAGGGCCAGCAGCAGCCCTGGGACCGCCAACAGCGGTCCCAGGACGATGGGGATGCGTCGAGCCGGTCCTAGACCCCTCATGTCCGCCTAGAAAGTGAAGCCCAGGGAGTAGCGGATCGTCTTGTCGCGCGGCGAGGGGTTGTCCTTGTCCGCGGACAACTCGTAGCTGAAGTCCAGGGAGACCATGTTGACGAGCAGCGACATGCCCAGCGTGTAGGACTTGATGTGGCCCGCCATGTCGTTCAGGTAGCCGCTGCGCAGGCCGAAGGCGGTCTTGCCCAGGCCGCCCGCCTCGCCGCGGTACCAGTACTCGGCGCCCACGTTGTAGATGTAGTTCTGCAGCTCGTTCTTCACACCGCGCGGGAACCAGGAGGTGAACATGGCCTTGAAGACGGGGTCCGTCTCGTACTCGGCGTCGAAGGCCGGCGAGTTGGGATTGCCCTGGTTGTCGAAGGCCTCGGTGGTGAGCTGTCCCTGGTTGTTCCAATAGGCGTCTTCGCCGTCCAGCTGCTTGCGCGTCAGGTTGCTCAGCGCCTTGTGCACCAGCTGCTTGTTGATGTCGAAAACCAGGTTGACCTCGTTGTGCTGGTCGTTGTAGGCATTGAGCGCCGCGCCCAGTTTGAGGTTGGTGGGGAGGGGATCGGCCTGCGCCTCGTCGGCGTAGCTGATCTCCGGCCCGATGTTGGCCAGGTTGAAGCCCAGGTTGAGGGGCCGGTCGGCGTAGGGCAGGCGGGTCTGCCAGAGCATGCCCAGGTCCACGGCGAAGGAGATGCCCATGCCCGCTTCCTGCTGGCCCACCTTGACGCCGCTGGCCAGGTCGGAGACGATCAGCTTGCCGGTGAGGCCCAGGCCCAGCTCCGGATTGAGGTTGGTGCCGTAGCTGACGCCCAGGGCGTACTCCTTGCTGGTGATGACGCCCAGCACCTCGCCGTTCTCGCCAGTGTGGGTCTGGTCACCCTCGTTGAGATAGATGATGGAGACGCCCATCGTGCCGCCCAGGGATTCCGCCCGCCAGGAGAAGGCGGCGAAGTCGAAGAAGATGTCGTCCAGGTTGAAGGCGGGCAGCCAGTCGGAATGCATGATGCGGACGTCGCGGCCCTGGCTGAAAGCCAGGCCGGCCGGATTCCACCACGTGGCGGAGGCGTCGTCGGCCAGGGCCACGAAGGCCTCGCCCATGCCGGCGGGGCGGGAACCGGGGCTGATCAAGAGCCAGATCACGGCGGCCTCGGACACCGCGTGGGCCTGTTGCCAAGGCATGGCCACCATGGCCAGGGCCGCCGCGGTGAGAGTCACTCGCTTCATGTAGCATCCTCCTGGAAACTTGTGTGACAGCCTCGTCCATTCCGGCTGTCGTCCGGCCACGCGGCCCGGATAAAGAAAAACCGGACCTGCGTCCGGCAACGGACGCCTGCGGGAATTATCGTCTCCATGTCAGCGAACCTTGCGCAGACCGAAACAACAATTCAGGCAGGCGTCGATATGGATCCTTGCATTCGAGTGTGACGTGGCGCGTCCCGTCTGTGCCCTGTCTATCGTCACCCGGCGACAGATGCTTGAGCCGGAAACAGGACCGCCAAGTGTACCACCCAGTCCCCAGAGATGCAAGGGCACATTATGCCCACATGTGACCCTGGTCCATGTCCGGCAGCTGCGGCCCCAGGCACAGGCGGACGGAGCGGCCTGCGGAACGACCGGCCGGCGGGGATCAGCAGCCCCGGAACTGCGCCGGCCGCTTCTCCAGGAAGGCTGCGGTGCCCTCGCGCATGTCCTCCGTGCCGAAGCAGGCGGCGAAGAGGTCCCGCTCCACGGCCAGTCCGGCGTCGAGGGGCAGGTCGAAGCCCCGGTCGATGGCCGCCAGACAGCCCGCCACGGCCAGCGGCGCCTTGCCCAGGATGTCCCGCGCCAGGGAAAGGGCGGCTTCCAGGAAGGCTTCGCGGTCGAAGACCGGCTGGCCCTTATCGTCTCGGACGGGCTCGCCCTGGGCGTCCTTGGCCCAGGCCGTCACCACCCGGTTGACGAGGCCCATGCGCAGGGCCTCCTCGGCGCCGATGATGGCTCCGGTCAGGCAGAGTTCGGTGGCCCGGCCGCGTCCCACCAGACGCGCCAGGCGCTGGGTGCCGCCATATCCCGGAATGAGACCCAGGTTGACTTCAGGTTGACCGAAGCGGGCGTGGGGGGCGGCCAGGCGCAGATGGCAGGCCATGGCCAGCTCGCAGCCGCCGCCCAGGGCGAAGCCGTTGACGGCGGCAATGACAGGCTTGGGCAAGCGCTCCAGGCGGCGCAGGATGCCCTGGCCGCGGGCGGCCACCCCGGCGGCGCCCCGGGAGTCCAGCCCCGCCAGTTCGGCGATGTCCGCCCCGGCGGCGAAGGCCTTCACACCGGCGCCGATGAGCACGGCGGCGCGCAGTTGGCTGTCCTGCTCAAGCTGAACGACCGCCTCCTCCAGCTCGCCCAGCAAGGCATGGTTGAGCGCGTTGAGGCTGGCCGGACGGTTGAGGGTGAGGAGGGCGATGCCCTCTTCGATTTCCAGCAGCAGCGTGGTTCCCATGCTTCTCCTTGTCTGGCATCATGGGGTTGTCGTTCCCGATCCCGATCCCGATCCCGATCCCGATTCCGATATCGATTCCGATGGCGCAAGCGATTCGCGGGGCGGCAACATGAAGCCCCGTGGCGGTTGCCGCGGGGCTTCATGATACAGGCAATGATCGATCAGTGCTGGAAGAGCTCGACCACCTGTCGGAAGTCCGGCAGCAGGGGGGGCACTCCGGCGGAGCCGAGGCCAATGTTGACGCCGATGAACTCGGCCAGGTCCACCTCGGCCACGTTCAGTCCCCACCCCTCGTTCATGGCGGCGATGATCTCGTTGGCCACGGCCGCGTTGCCCAGGGAGGTGGGGTGGACGCCGTCCAGACTGAAGAGGCCGCCCGACACGAACTGCGTGGTGAAACGCTGTCCGCCGTAATGCAGACCGCCCGCGGCCACTTCGTTGAAGTAGGCGTGCATGTCCACCAGCAGGGCCGGCAGCTCCCGCTGCGGCGTGTTCAGCGCCGCCACGCCGGCGGCAAGGCGCGCGTTGAAATCCGCCACGGCGGCTTGGGCCGCCGCCAATTCGGCGGCATCCAGCACCAGGGCGTCGGGCAGGGGATTGGCGGAGCTGGCGCCCAGGGTGGGATCCGCCGCCATGGCGCTGGCGGCGGGCAGCAGCACGTAGTTGTTGGTGCCCGGATCGATGTAGAGCGGCACGGCGGCGCCCAGGGCGTCGTCCATGGCCCACACGGCGTGCACGGGGGCGCCCATCTGGTCCAGCAGGCCGATCAGGACAGGATTGAAGTAGGTGACGTAGGGAATGGCGGTGACCGAGGGCAGGTTGATCACCACCAGGCGCGGGGTGGCGCCCAGGGCGGCCAGGGTGCCGTCCAGGGAGGCCTGGAAGAGGGCGGCGGGGGTGATGGCGCCCGTGCCGCCGCTGGTCACGTAGCCCAGCACGTCGTTGTTGCCCAGCCAACAGGTGATGAAGCCGGCACCCGCCTCGGCCGCCAACTGGACCTGGGTCTTGGGCGCCGACTCGGCATTGGTATAGAATGAGGCGTAGGGATTGCCCGCCGCGTACTGGCCCAGCGGCGCGCCGGCGGCGTGCATGAGGGAGATGCCCGGGATGCCGAAGTTGCGCGGCGCGCTGAAATCGAAGGTGGTCCCGGCCCCCGTGGCCAAGGCCGTCAGGTTGGCCGGATCGGTGGCCGTGTAGCTGAGCACGGGGCTGCCTGTCGCGGTGAAGTTGACCACCATGTTGCCACGATCCGGCACGCCGTCCCCGTCGCTGTCCACCATGGCCAGCCCGGTGCCCGTCAAGCTGACCTGCTTGAAGCCCGTGATGCCCACCTGGCGGGCGATGAGATTGGGATAGCTGGTCGCCACATGATCGGGATTGCCCCAGGCGCCACTCTGGTAGCCGGCGGTCAGGCTGTTGCCGATGGCCACGTAGGCCTGCAGGCCGGACAGCTGGGCGGCGGTGGAATAGGTGGGGGAGGTGGGCATGGTGTCGCTCGTGCCGCAGCCGACGACGCCCAGGGCCACCGCCAGGGGCAGCAGCAGATGCGAACGATTGGTCAGGGATGTGTTCATGTCAGAAGCCCTTCCGCATGCTGAGGCCGACGATGGGAATGCTGCTTTCGTAGCCGCCGGGCAGCTCGGCGAACTCGCTTACCCGATCCTGCAACATGACCTGGATGAAATAGGCGTCCAGGGCCAGATCCTCCCGGGCCTGCCAGGTGGCTCCCAGGCTGATGCCGTTGCGCTCGGCGTCGGGCAGGCTGGGTTCCACCATGTGGTCCAGCACGGCGTTCTGCTCGTAATACCAGCCGCCGCGCAGGGTCCAACGCTCGCCCAGGTCCAGCTCGGCCCCGGTGCGGAAAGCCCAGGTGTTCTCGTAGAGCTTGGGCGAGTGGCTGTCCCGCAGGGCCGCCGTGTTCGTCTCGAAATCGATGTCCAGGCTGCGGTAGACGTTCCAGCGCGTGAAGACGAGGTCCCCGCGCCAGGTCAGGCGGCCGCCCAGCCATCCCTGGGGCTTCCATTCCACGCCGGCGATGACCAGGTCCGGAATGTCCAGGTCCAGGCTCACGTCGGTGGCGGGGAACATGGCTCCCAGCAGCGCTTGGTGGCTTGCGTTCTCCACGTCCTGGATGGCGAAGTCCGCCTCCCCCTCGGCGAAGAGGGTCATGCCCGATCGATAGGAGACGCCCAGGGTCCAGTCGTCGGCCAGGCGGTGCTGCAGGCCCATGTTCCAGCCATAGCCGAAGCCGTGGCCGTCGATCTCCACATCCACGAATCCGTTGAAAGGATAGCCCGTGTAGCTGTCCTTGGACATGAGGGCCTTGCCGTACATCAGGTCCAGGCCGACGCCCAGGCTGCTCCGCTCGTTCAGGGCGAAGGCCAGGGCCGGATTCATGGTGATGGTCTGCAGCTCGACCTCCTCCGTCACCGTGCGCCCCACCCAATCCTCCTCCCACTTGGTGCCCAGGCCCATGTAGGTGAAGAGGCCCAGACCCCAGCGCGCCTGGTCGCTCAGGCGGCCGCTCAGGTAGATGTCCACCGGCGTGAACACCTGGCTCTCCATGGATGAGCTGCCGAAAGCGGGACGGTCCGTGGGCCCGATGAAATCCGTCGCAGGCATGATCACGTTGAGGCCGAACTCGACCTGGAGGCCTTCCAGGCGCGCGATGCCGGCCGGATTGTAGAAGATGCCGGCCGGACCCTCGGCCGCGGCGAAAGCACCGGCCGTGCCCATGGCGCGACCGGACTGCTCATGTATGGCGAAGCCGGCGGCGGGCAGATGCGTGGCCCACCCCAAGAACAGGCAGGCACCCGTCGCCAGAAAGACCAAGCGCTTGGTCATGGGGACTCCTATTGATGGAACGATGTTTGGGACAGATCAGGGTTGGCCTTGGAAGCGCTTGAGCTGGCCTTCCAGGTAGGCGTCCCCGGGCTTCATCGCCAGGGCTTGCTGGATGGTGGCCCGGGCCGCGGCGCCCTGGCCGCGGCGGAACTGCACCTCGGCCAGGGTGTCCAGCACGTTGGGATCCTGCCCGCTGAGACGCACGGCTCTCTCGGCCAGTCGCTCGGCCTTCTCCAGGTTCCAGCCCTTCTCGGCGCAGGTCCAGGCGTAGCTGTTGAGCAGCTGGGCATCTTCCGGGTAGTCGTCCACGGCCCTGTCCAGCAAGGTGCGCATGCGGGTCTCGTCCCCGGCGCGGGCCGCGCCGGCGATGAGCAGGTTGTAGATCTGGGGTCCCTGTTCCACGCCTTTCCACGTGGAGAGGACGGCTTCCAACACGGCCGGATCGTGCTCCTGGCTGAAGGTGTGGAGTGCCAGTTCGGCGGCCGCCTCGTCCGCCATCCCGGAGAGATTGGCGGGGTCGGCCGCGAGGATGCCCTGCAGCAGGGCGGTGGCCTCGTCCGGCCGGCCACGGGTCGTCAACTTGCGGGCGATGCGCAGGGTGAGTCCGTGGTCACCGGGGCGGGCGGTCTGTTCGGCCTGCAAAGCGGAGAGGGTTCCCACGCCGCGCTCGAAATCCTGGAGGGTGCGCAGGAAATCCGGCATGGGGGAGTAGCCCGGCTGGCGATCGATCTCCTCGCCCCCCGCGTCCAGCAGGATGAGGGTGGGAAAGCCACTCACGTGGAAGCGTCGGGCCCAGTCCACGCCATCGCCCTTTTCCGCGTCGATGACCAACTTCACCCAGCTGGCGCTGCCCGCCTCGAACTCGGGCGTGGCCAGCACCTCCGCCTCCAGGCGTCGGCACCAGCCGCACCACTCGGTGGTGAAGAAGGCCAGCAGCGGTTTGCCCTCGGCCTTGGCCCGCGCCAGGGCAGCCTGCTTGTCCGCCGTGAAGCCCAGCTTGATCGCGTCGCCCGTCGCTTTGTCCGTCTCGACCGCCAGGCCAGCGCTCCAGCAACCCAGCAGGGCCAGGATGGCCAGGATCCGCATCTTCACGGCGCACTCCTCACATCTGTGAATCGAATCCGTTTCACGCCCGGCCAAGGTAGAAATCCTCCGCAGGTGAGCCAATCAGACGCAGGCCCGGAGCCAGAATCGGCGTGGGCCCTGGGACGGCGCACCGCCCTCAGAGAGCGGCGAATCCATCTCGCATGCGTTGCCAGCTGTCCTGGATGGATTCGGAGATGACCTTGGTCTCCCCCAGCACCGGGAAGAAATTGGTGTCGCCCACCCAGCGGGGCACCACGTGCCAGTGCAGGTGCTGGTCGATGCCGGCGCCGGCCGCCTTGCCCAGGTTGAGACCGATGTTCCAGCCCTGGGGCTGGAGGGTGCGTTGCATCACGCGCACGGCATCCTGCAGGGCGCGCTGGCAGTCGAGCAATTCGACAGCTTCGAGCAGGGTGAAGTCGCACAGGTGGCGGTAGGGCACGACCATGAGATGGCTGTTGTTGTAGGGATAGAGATTCATGATGACGAAGCAGCTCTCGCGCCGCGCCACGATCAGGTTCGATTCGTCGTGCGTCGACTCCAGCCGGGGTTTCCAGCAGAAAATGCACTCCTCGACCCCGCCCTCCGTGTGCCCCGCATTGCGCGAGGCGTCCAAGCCGCGGATGTAGGCCATGCGCCAGGGCGCCCAGATGCGGTCCATGCCATCCTCGCTCTTGATGGGAGAAGGTAGCGAAGCCTCGATCCGATCCAGCGGAGGAGCGGCCGACCCACTTCCACCCGATGGCCCGGCATGGGAAAGGGGACCAGGCTGACGCCCGGCCCCCCGCCATTCGCCATGGAAAGGGCAGATCAGGCGTTGGCCCGCTCCGCCTGATACTCCTCGATCACTTTCTGCTGCACATCCGGCGGACACTTCTCATAGTGGTCGAATCGCCGGCGGTGCGTGGCGCGACCGGCGCTCATGGAGCGCAGGGTGGTGGAGTACTGGTAGAGCTCGGCCAGCGGCACCAAGGCCTTGATCACCTGGTACTTGCCGGCGCCATCCATGCCCAGGATCTTGCCGCGGCGGGAACTGAGGTCGCCCATCACGTCGCCCATGTACTCGTCGGGCGTCTTCACCTCCACCTCCCAGATCGGCTCGAGCAGGATGGGCTTGGAATCCTGGAAGCCCTGCTTGAAGGCCTCCCGCCCCGCGATCATGAAGGCGATCTCCTTGGAGTCGACCGGATGCATCTTGCCGTCGTAGATGGTGACCTCCACGTCCTCCACCCGGCAGCCGGCGATGACGCCTTCATCGAGGAGCTGGCGCATGCCTTTCTCCGTGGCCTGCTGGAAGGGGATGGTGACGGCGCCGCCCACCACCTCGCTCTTGAAGACGAATCCGCTGCCGCGCTCCCCCGGCTTGATGCGCACCCAGACCTCGGCGAACTGACCGGCGCCGCCCGTCTGCTTCTTGTGGCGGTATTTGACGTCGGCGTTGCCCGTGATCGTCTCCCGGTAGGGCACGCGCGGCTTGATCAGCTTCACCTTGACGCCCGTGCGGCGCTCCAGCTTCTCCAGCAACAGGTTGAACTGCTGCTCACCCTGGCCGGCCAGGATGGTCTGCTTCAACTCGGGATCCTGGCGGATGCTGAAACTGGGGTCCTCGTTGTGGATGAGGGTCAGGCCGGTGGACATCTTCTCGTCGTCGTCGGCCTTTTCCGGTTCGATGGCCGTGCGCATGACCGGCTCGGGAAAAACGATCGGCGTCAGTTCGAGCAGGCTGCCCTTGGTGCAAAGGGAATCGTTGGTGCGGGTGCCGCGCAGCTTGACCGTGCAGGCCAGGTCCCCGGCCGACACCTCGTTCAAGTCCTTGCGTGTCTTGCCCACCACACTGAAGAGGGAGCCGATCTTCTCCGCGTTGCTGGTGTGCGCGTTGACCAGTTCGTCGCCGGTGCGAATCGTGCCGCTGTACACGCGGAAGAAGGACAGCTCGCCCACATGCTGCTCGTTGACCGTCTTGAAGACCAAGGCCTTGACCGGGGCGGCCGCGTCGCAGGGCACCGCGACCTCCTCCGTGCCGCGCCGGCCGTTGCCGGGCCGGGCCTGGGGCGAGGGATAGCTGGCCGCGATCACCTCCAAGATGCGGGACATGCCCACCAGCTTGCGGGCGGCCGAACAGAACACAGGGCGCACGGCTCCCGACCGCACGCCCTGGGCCAGTCCCTGGCTGAACTGCTCCTCGCTCAGCTCCATGTTCTCAAGGAAAGCCTCCATCAGGGCGTCGTCGCTTTCGGCCACCGTCTCCTGCAAGGCGGCGTAGAGCTCCTCCACCCGGTCCGCCTCGCCGCCCAGGTCCTGCTCGCTGACGCGTCCCTCGGCGTCGAAGACGAGGATCTTGCGCTTCAGCACGTCCACGATGCGGGTGAAGGACTCGCCCGTCTCCAGCGGGTACTGCACCTGCGCCACTCCCCGGAAGCTGCCCTTGAGATTCTCCAGCTCCTCCTCGAAGCGGATGTGGTCCTTGTCCAGACCATTGAAGACAAAGAGGCAGGGCATCTGGCGGGCGTCGACCGTCTCCATCACCATCTCGGTGATCACCTCCGGGCCGTTCATGGGGCTGACCAGCACAACGGCGATGTCCGCCACGTGAAGACCGGCCTGCACCTCCCCGTAGAAGTCGGAAAAGCCCGGAGTGTCCAGGACATTGAACTTGTGTCCCTGCCATTCGAACTGGGACAGGGTGGTGAACACCGACTTCTGGCGCTCCTGCTCGAAGACCGTGTAGTCGGAGACGGTATTGTGCCCTTCGATCGTGCCCAGTCGGTTGATTTCTCCGGCAAGGCGCAGCATGGCTTCCACGAAAATGGTCTTGCCCGTGGATTCGTGTCCCACCAGGGCGATGTTGCGGATGGTCTCCGCCTTGTGGATGTTCAAGTCGTCCTCCACGGATCAGCAGTTTCGGTTCGGTGTCTCAGGTCCTTGCGCAGCTTGAATTCCTCATCGTCATAGGGGATCTCGTCCACGAAGATGATGCGGGATGGACGCAGATAGGGGGGGAAGAGACGAACGCACTCCTCGCGCAGGGCCTCTTCCGTCCAGCAGGGATGTCCGCTCTCATCCGTCTCGCATTGCACGAACAGGAGCACTTGATCGGGCTGCGAGCCCCGTGCGCCGCCCAGAGCCGCCGCATCCACCACGCCCGGCAACTCGCACAGGGGCTCCTCGATCTCCAATGGGCTGACCTTGAAGCCGTGCAGCCAGATGACGTCGAAGACCTCATCGGCCAGGGTCAGGAAGCCGTCCGTGTCCATCATGGCCATCTGCTGGCTGCGCAGCCAGCCGTCCTCCGTCGCCTCCGGACTGCTGCGCAGATCCGCCGTCAGCTCGCCGGCCATGCCGGGACTGCGGAAGATCACCTCTCCCCAGCGCCCGCTGGGACGCTCCTGGCCGGTCTCATCAAGAATCCTCAGATCAACACCGGGCAGGGCCTTGCCCACGAAGCCTTCCCGATCCTCCAGCCAGGGCAGGTTGAGCGCCAGGAATGCGCCGGCCCAGGTGGTGGCGAAGCCGGCCAGCAGGTGGCCCTGAAACAGGTCCTCCCAGCTGGAACGAAACGGCAGTTGGGGGGAATCGGCATTGACCACGGCATGAAGGATCCGGCCCAGCGGCTGGCCCGCCTCGTGGCGTTGCTGGGCGGCGCGATGAAGGAACCAGTAGTTCCTCCGGTAGTGGATCATCAACCTGGGCTCCGTGCGGGCCACCATGTCCAGCACAAGATCCACGCTGCAGGTGCGATCCAGGAGGACCAGGTGCCCGGCCGCGCAGAGGGCGGGCAGGATCATGGAGGACAGCGCCAGATAATGGGAAGCAGGCATCTGGCAAAGCACGGCGCACCCGCGGTGCAGGGAGTAGAGCTGCCTCACCTGCTGGGCGGTCGCACCCAACTGGGGCAGGCCGAACCAGGCGCCCCGCCAACGGTCTTCCCGATCCATGCGGAAGTAGGCGATGCGCCCTTCCGTGGACAGGTCGGACCACGTGGCGGGGGGCGCGACCAGCGCCGCCGCCCGCAGGTCCGCCGTGGACAGCAGGACGGTGCGGGGCGGCAGGTGCTTGCGCAGTTCCTCGCCCCGGGCGATCAACTCAGCGGCGCAGATGAGCACGGCCGGCAGGAGTTCCTGCCCGATCTGGATGAGGGCTTCGCGCTTGGTCTTGACATCGATCAGGGCGCTGCGGCAGCCCATGCCCAGCAGGGCCAATTGCAGCCAGACCATTTCCGGGCAGTTGGGCACCAGCACCAGGACGCTGCAGCCAGGCGGCAAACCTTGCCCCGCGAGCCAGGCACGGGTTGCCTCGACGCTGGCCTGCAAGGCGCCATGAGTCTGCTCCAGGCTCTCCGTGATCAGCGCCGGCTCATCCGGGAACTGGTGGGCGACCCGCCGGATTTCTTCCAGGCAGGAGGCCACGGGGCGGTATTCCAGGAAGCTGAGATCGGCCGTCATGCACATGCCCGCGTTAGGAAACAGTGATTCTAAGGATCAGTCAATTAACAAGCAAGCTGACGAAGGCCAACCGTGCGGTCGGCGGTTCCAAAGCCTGTTTTCCACCGCCAGATGGGGACTGATACATTCAGACATGCTTGGCGCGACCCCCTCTCCCCTCCACGACTTCCTCCACGGCGGACGTCTGCCCTTCGCCGGACGCAGGTCCGCGCGGGAGACCATGGCCGCCTTCGGCCGCTCCATCGAGGATCGTTCCGGTCCGGCCATCCTTCTCTTGAGCGGAGAGGAGGGACAGGGGAAGAGCCGGTTGATCGAGGAAATGGCCCTGACCCGCGCATCGTGGGGCGCATTGGCCGGCGCCACCTTGGAGGCCCTGTCCGCGGACCTGGAATCCCGCAGTCCGACAACGGCCAGACGGGCCGCTGCCCGCGGTGGGGTGGACGGCGGACAGCGCCTGCGGCACCTGCTGCCCGAGCTGTCGCGGGCCCGCCCCCATCTGCTGGCTTTGGATCAATGCGACCTGCTCCCGGCCGCCGAGGCCTTGCGCCTGGCCGGCATGCTGCGATCCCTTCCCCCCTGCATGCTGGGCCTTGTCATCGCCGGGCGCCCTCCCCTGCTGGCCCTGGCTTCGCACCTGGAGTTCCTCCCCATGACCAGCCTGCAATTGGAGGGCTTGGCCGCTGACGAAGTGGGGTCGCTGTGGGAAAGCTTGCTGGGGCAGGCCAGCAGCCCGTCGGTCACCGCCGTCCTGCAGGAGGAATGCGACGGACGGCCCCTCCTGCTCAAACAAGCCCTGCGCCACCTCCTCCAGGTCGGCTGGATCAACATCGGCACGGGTCGCGGACAGAGCCGCCTGGTCCCCGAGCAGCTGAAGGAGATCGTGCGGCAATGCGTGCGCCAGCTGGTGGAGGGTCGCCTGGCGGCTCTAACCGCGCAAGAGCGGACTCTGCTGCGGTCCCTGGCCCTGCTTGGGTCCTGCTTTGCTCGCGAGAGCGCCCTCCTCCTTCTGGGTGATGAAGGCGCATCATGTCTCGATCGGCTTGAGGATGCCGGCGTGCTTGGCCCGCCCGCCCGTCTCCCTTACCGCCTGGCCGGCCCGCCGGTCCAGGGTCCCCTTCTCCAGATCCAGGACAGCCTGGTCGCCCGCTTCCTGCGCCAGGACCATGTCCCTCCTCCGACCCGGCTGGTGGAGTGCCTGCGCGGCGGCGTTCCCCTCCATTCCCCCGCCGTCTTCCGTCATCTGGCGGCAGTCCTGCCCCGGTCGCCGGACAAGCAGGTGTTGCTCGACCTGCTGGGCACCGCCACCCAGATGGTCACATCGCTGGAACGTGAAGCCGGAATCGACGACGGTGAAACCGTGGCGACGGCCCTGCTCGAGGCGCTTGACCACGCCATGCCCTGGCGCGACGACGAGGACCTGCGGCTGGCCGTCAGCCGCCTGCTGGCCGCCCGGCTCTTCCTGCTCAAGGGGAAGGCGGGCGATGCATCCTTCCGCGATCTGGCCCTGGACCTGATGGAGTTGGGCCGCCACGGCGACCGTCTGGACCTGGCTGAGACCAGGCTGCTGGGCTGCATCCATTTGAACCGCCATTACATGAGACACAGCGCCCCCGACGATGAGGCCCTGCGCCGGGAAATGACAGGCCTGCTGGATCGTCATCCCACCTTGCGCCACCATCGGGCCTGGCTGGTCTACCTGGGCGACATGGGCTTGATCGCCTGGGGGCGCGGCCGCCATGCCCTGTCCCAGTGGGTCCGCCATCAGTTTGATCTGCTGCTGGCCCAACCTGTCTCGCCCGAATTCGAACATCTAGTCAGGCAACGCGTGGGCATCCCCTTGCTCTGCTGCTTCGAGACGAGGCAGGAGGCTGAGGCGCGGCTGGCCGAGCTGCGCGAACTGGAGCGAACGGTCCCTGCCAGTGACGCCGTGTTGCCGGCCCTGGGCCTGCACCTCCTGCTGCAGAGCGGACGCCTGGCGGACTTCCTGGAACGGTGGGAGGAGGCACGGCAGATCTGGCAGACGCGCGAACTGTCGCGCAACATGGCCATCGCCGGAGTCTGGCACCGGGCCGTGCTCCTGTTGTGCGGCGAGACCCCTGAGACGATCGCCCATGCCCCGACCGATCCCATGAGCCGGATCGCACAGGAACTGGCCTGCTACGAATGCATCATGCTGCTTGGTCGCCAGGAGTGGCTGGATGTCCACTTGGACGGGCTGCCCCCGGACGCGGAGGGCGAGCGTCCCATTCAACGATTCCTGCTGCTCTGGCACTGTCTCAGCACATGGTCGCCCCGTCGTCGATCGACGGCGCCTGACGAGTCCTTCCTTCTGGCGCACCTGCCCCCGAGCCACGAGGATGACCCGCCGCGTTTCGCCGCTCTCCTGGGTCTGTTGCAAGCCTGGAAAAGGGGAGCGCAGGACCAGGCGCTGGCGGAGGGCAAGGTCCTGCTGGAGATGCCCGTGGCACGGCTGGACCACCTGCTCATCCTGCGTGTCATGGCGGCCTTGTCCCTTCGCTGGCCAGATCTGGCGCCGGCGGCCTCCGCAGCGCAGGAGGCGGCCTTTGCGTGGTGTGCGGAGCGTCAGTTGGGCCGGGTCATCCAGGCCTGGTGCCGGCAACATGGCCGCCTGCTGTCCACGGGCAGAAAGCGGACCTGGATGCGGCGCGCCGAGCAGGCCTGCATTTGGAATCCGCGCGAGCTGGCGGGCGATCACGGCCAGCGGGACAATCTGTTGCACGTCCAGGTCTTCGGCCGGATTCGCCTCCGTCATCCAGGCAGCCTGGACTGGCATGCGCCCGGCGGACGGCGCTGCAGGATCCTGCTCTCCTTGCTGGTGGCAAATGCCATGCTGCGCAAGCCATTGGGCCGAAGCGAGTTCAGACGCATGGCGACGGGGGGGGATGATGCCGACCCGGCGGCCCGAACCCGCACGCGTCACCGTCTGGCCATCGCCGTGCACCGTCTGCGGGAGATGCTGGGCGCCGGATCCGTGCTGACAGGTTCCGGGCTTCCACAGTTGAATCTGGCGCAGGTCCGGGTGGACGCCCTGGAGGCGTGGCAAGCCCTGCACCAGGCGGAACAGGCCCTGCGCGAGCAGCGGCTCCTCCCCGCCCGGGACGCGCTGGGCGCCTGTCTGGCGCTGACCCGCCGCGGCACGCTCTTCCCTGACCTGTACGAGGCCCTGCACGAGGCCCTGCGTGACGATCTGGAGTCGCGCCTGCAACGAACGGCCATGGACCTGACCAAGCAACTGGTTGAGTCTGGTGAAGGAGAGGCCGCCATCGCCCTGCTGCAGGATCTGCGCCAGTCGCTTCCCGATCTGGAGGAAGCCCGGGAGCGCCTCGACACTCTGCTGCAGGAAGGGGATCAACGGGCCGAGGCGGGACGCCCACCCGAGGACTAGCAGCCTGTCGGGCCCGGGCCTCTGATGAGACTCGCGTCCTGGTCGAGACCGGTGTCTCAGAGATTTCGCTGTTCATGCTGGAGCTATCTGCGCGCATGCTGCGGATGTCTCACGCGATTTGGTCGACTCGCTGCTGATCAAGGAGCCGCGCCGCGCCCCTGCCGGCAACAGCCCCACTGCTCCAAGCCCATTGGAAGTTGAAGCCTCCCAGTCGCCCATCCACGTCGCACAGCTCGCCACACAGGTGGAGACCCGGCCGGGGGCGGGCCTCCAGGGTGGTGGCCTCCAGCTCGTCCAGCGAGACGCCGCCCGCTGTCGTCTCGGCGTGATGCCAGGACCGGGCACCGATCACCGGCAACTCCAGGTTCTTCAGGCAATCGACGAGACGCACGCGTCGGCCCCGGTCCAACTGGGCAAGGCCGCCGTCCCGCGTCAAGCCGGCCAGCTCGACAAGCGTCTGAGCAAGCCGTTCGGGCAGCCATTCCCGCAGTCTCGCGACCGCCCTGCCCCTTCCTCCAGGCGCAGCGAGCACTTGGTGCAGCCGGTCTTCGGCCATCTCCGGCAGCCAGTCAACCAGGAGGCGGGTGCCCCGTCCCCGGGCGCGTGCCGCCAGCACGTGGCGCGAGGCGTCCAGGACGGCGGGACCCGAACACCCGAAGTGAGTGAACAGCAGCTCACCCCGCCACCGTCGCTTCTCGTGTTCGAGACGCAGGGAGACCGGCGTCGCCACCCCGGCCAGGGAACGGAGGACATGACCGTCCGGCAGTGTGAGGGATGCCAGCGCCGGCACGATCGGCTCGGTCAGGCGCAGCCCCAGGCGGGCCGCCAGGCGCAGTCCGGCGCCGTCGGATCCCGACCGGGGCAGGCTGCACCCACCCATGGCCAGGATGACCCGTCGCGATTGGATGCGGAAGCCTTCCCCCTCCAGGCACCAGACCGTCCCCTCCGGGCGGACATGGGTGACGCGGCTGCCCATCAGCCAGCGGATGCCCAATCGGTGGGTCGCGGCCAGCAGGGCCTCCAGGACATGGGCGGCCCGCCTGCTGGCGGGATAGAGCCGGCCATGTTCCTCCTGGGCGATGGTCAGGCCCAGGGCCGTGAAGAAGTCCAGGGTGGCGGTCAGCGGGAAGGCCTTGAGCACCCGGGCCACTTGGCGGGGGGATGCGCTGTTGAAATCACCGGGCCGAATCTGACGGTTGGTCAGATTGCAGCGTCCCCCGCCCGACACCAGCAGCTTGGCGCCGGGCCGGGGCCGCCCCTCGACCAGCAAGAGATCGAGGGAGGGCCTTTCCTGCTTGGCCTGGATGGCGGCCATCAGCCCTGCGGCGCCGGCGCCCAGCACCACCAGATCGGCGCGCCAGTCCTTCACGATCCCATCCACCAGGTCAGGCCAAGCGAGAGCAGGGGGATCCAGACAAGCGCCACGATGATCCCCGCGCTGACCAAGGCGGCGCCCAGCGAAGGGCAAAGGCCGCGATCGCCGGCCCAGGCCGCGGCAGTGGCCATGGGCGGCATGGCCGACTCCAGCAGGGCCACCTGCACCTCCGGACTGCGCCAGTCAAGCAGCCATGCCACGAGCAGGGCAAGGGCCGGCACCACCACCATTTTGCCCATCAGGCCCAGCGCCAGGGCGGGCCGATCCTTGGGCAGCAACCTGATGCGCAACCGCGCCCCCAGCGCCACCATCACGGTCGGCACCAGGGTCCACGCCACCAGGCTGAGCAAGGGTTCGGCCGCATCACGCAACCACGGTCCCGCCGGACTCAAGGCGAGCAGAAGGACAGGAAGAGGCGGGAAGGACGCCAGGCGCCGCACCACAACCTGGCCGGGGTGGCCCCGCCTGCTGCCGCTTTGGCCGGACCCGGCGGCGCCGGCATGGCTCTCCAGCAACCAGGTGCCCAACAGCAGCAGCTGCGGGAAGCTGCCAAACTGGTCGTAGAGCAGGGCGGACGACAGAGCCTCGTCACCTCGCACGGCCTGCAACAGGGGGAGGCCCAGGAAGGAGGTGTTGCCCAGGGGAATCAGCAGCAGCAGCAGTCGCGCCTGCTCCGCGTCCAGGAATGGCACCCGGCGCAGGCTGAACCAGAGCAGGGGCAGGACCAGGATCAGCAGCAACCAGGGCAACCAGACGGCGGGGTGGTTCAGTTGGGACAGGGGCATGCCCGCCAAAACCTTCAGGACAGTGGCGGGCAGGGCCACACGCAGGGCCCAGGCGCTCAACCAGGTGGAGAGGCGCTCCGCCTGCCAGCCACGCCGCCGGGCCAGCCACCCGCAGCCCAGGAAGACCGGAATCCAGGGCAGCATGCCTAGTAGTGGAAATGGCGGATGGGTTCGCCCTTCATGCCGATCTCCAGCATGGATTCGATCCCGATCTGCAGATGAAGATCAGACCAGTTCTCGGTGACCTGGCGATCGGACTCCTCGGTTTTCACGCCCTCAGGTGTGACCGGCACGTCCGACACCAACAGCAGGGCGCCACGGCTGATCTCGTTGGCATGTCCCACGATGAAGAGGGTGGCCGTCTCCATGTCGATGGCCAGGCAGGTCATGCGCTGGAGACGCTCGCGGAACGCCGCATCATGCTCCCACAGGCGTCGGTTGGTCGTGTACACGACGCCGGTGCGGTAATCCAGGCGGCGGGCGTTCAACTTCTCCGAAACGAACTTGTGCAGTTTGAAAGAGGGCATGGCCGGCACCTCGGGCGGCATGTAGTCCAGGCTGGTGCCCTCCCCGCGGATGGCGGCGATGGGCAGGATGAAGTTGCCGATCTCACTGGAACTCTTCAGGCCGCCGCATTTGCCCAGGAAAAGCACGCCCTGGGGAGCGCGGGCGCTGAGCAGATCCATGATGGTGGCGGCGTTGGCGCTCCCGATACCAAAATTGATGATGGACAAGCCATTGGACGCGGTGGCGGCCTGCATGGGACGACCCATGCCCTGGATCTCGCACTTGAACTGCTGGGCGAAGCTGACCATGTAGTGATGGAAATTGGTCAGGAGGATGTAATCGCCAAACCCATCCAGCGGCATGCCGGTGTAGCGCGGCAGCCAATTGCGGGCGATCTCCAATCTGCTTTGCACCTTTCCTCCAGACTAGGAAATGCTCTCCAGCACTCGTGGCGGCAATTTCCCGCGAAAAAGCACGAAAGGCCCCGGTTGGGGCATTTCGTTTGAAGAAAGCACAGGCGACGACCTACTCTCCCCCAGGGTTACCCCTGCAGTACCATTGGCGCGGGCGGGCTTAACTTCTCTGTTCGGGATG
>JAUXWS010000067.1 GCA_030685015.1 bacterium | reverse complement strand
TCGTCTGGGCCTGTTCCGCCAGGCGGCGGGAGGCACACACGATCACGAAATCGTCGCAGTAACGAACCAGGCGACCCACGTCCCCGTGCTTCTGCTGCCACATCGTATCCAGCGTATGCAGATAGATGTTGGCCAGCAGTGTTCGGCGGCCCGTCGGCGAACTTCATCCGTCACCCTCTTGCAGAGGCGTTGCCGAAAGGACCCCGAGGGCGATTCTCCGCATCTCGCCATCCAGATGGGCAGCAACGCACTCTGACAGCAGGTGGCGGAGCAGAACGGCGTTCTCACCCTTGTGAATCATGCGGTCGCTGAACATGTCGCAGGCAAAGAGAACGCGGGGTGTAGGTCGCCAGGCGACACCCGCGAAACTGAACGGACGCCTCGCAAGACCGAATGGATGCGTTTCCGGGGGCTCGAGCCGACATTCGAGCGGGGCGGTCAGGAGGGGAAGGAAGCCGCCGCTCTCTGGGCACAGCGCGAATGGCGACGAGGCTTCAAGTCGCTCGACGACCATCTCGCCGCACCCGCCCCAGATGCCGTCGGGGAACCGCACCTTCTCAACGACTACATCAAACTTCGAATCCGGGTGATTTCTATTGGAGAGGCGGATCTTGCCCAAGTGGAGATTGGCTCCACGGACGCAGGCGAGTTCGAAACCGAGGCCACGGAACCTGTCGATGGCTTCCTCGGGATGGTTGCGATCCGGAATAGCGCGGAGGTAAACCGTGTGGGCAGAGCCATGGCCAGAAGCCACCAGGCTGGGCGTTCCCGCATCGTCCGAAACAGGGACTCCGTCTCGCAGAACCAAGGCGAGTCCTTCGCTCACCGTGGGATTCACCACCCAGCCCGCCCGCATCATGAGGCTGAGAAGGATGGTGAAGTCAGAATCTGCCGGATGCCGGTTGGAGATGAAAGCGACCTTCAGCATTGCAGTCTCCAGTCCGCCGAACTTCTGATTATGCAATCTGTCGGTGAATCGACTTGAATCTCCCCCCGGATTCGGCGCACCCAATGGGCAAGCTGCCTCTCCCCGGTCCCCAGAGCATGCAGAAGCCCCGGCAGTCCTGCAACAGAAAAATGGCAGGGTTCGAGATAGTGCGGCCAGGGGCGCTCTGCCCGTGTCTCCCGGGCGCCTCAGGACTCCGGGGGCGGCGCCGGCGTCTGCCAGAGATGGGCCTGGGGCAGGGCACACAGGCGTTCGCCCAGAGGGACGACATCCCGGCCCCCGTGGAGCAGCACACCCCGCGCCAGGCGCCCGCCCAGCTGGTCGCGCAGGGTCTTGAGTCCGCGCAGGTCGGCCCCCTGCACGGTGTCCGCCGCCTTCACCTCCAGGGGCAGGTACGTCCCTGGCGCCCTTCGGCGACGGCGCGGGCCAGCGTGCTCTTGCCCGTTTGCCGGGCCCCGATCAGGAACAGGACGGGCGTGTCGGCCAGGGCCTGCTCCACGGCGGATGTGATGTTTCGCCAAATCATGGCGTGTTATTCGCCACGCCGTGGCGAACATGCAAGCAATTCTTCCCTGCATCGCCTGTGGAGCTTCAGCGCGGACGGGACGGGCAGGCAGAACCGAAGCGTCACCCCTGCGCACCCTCTTCCTGTCAATCCCTTGACAATCGTTCCGGCAAATCCTATCCTCCCTCCCGCATATCCGATTATCCGGGTTCGATCATGAGGCCGCCCATGCAACGCACTGTCGAGGAGATCCGTCGCGCAGCGGAGGTCTTCAAGGCCCTGGGCCACCCCCAGCGCCTGCGCATCGCCTGCCAGCTGATGGAGGGCGAGTGCCCCAGCCAGAAGCATCTGGTGGAGGAGCTGGGCCTGCCCCAGTCCAGCGTGGCCCGCCTGCTCGAGCCCCTGCGCGCCTGCGGCCTGGTGGCGGGCGTCCGCCAGGGGGCGGAGCTGCGCCTCAGCGCCCAAGGCCAGGTGCTGGCCCGCATGCTGGACGCCATGTGCGACCTCGTCCACGCCGGGGACGGGCGGAGCGCCCCATGAAGCGCCGCGATTTCATCCGCATCAGCGCGGCGGGGGCGGCAGGGGCGGCCGTGCTGGGCGGCCTGGGCAGCAACTGGTACGGGCACTACGCGGACCCGGTGGAGGATCCCGCCACCGAGGGCGAGCGCGTGGTGCCCACCTTCTGCGAGCTGTGCTTCTGGAGGTGCGGCGTGCTGGCCCACGTCAAGGACGGGCGCGTCACCAAGCTCAAGGGCAACCCGCGCCATCCCCTCTCCCGGGGGCGGCTCTGCCCGCGGGGCGCCGGCGGCACGGGCCTGCTCTACGACCCCGACCGCCTCAAGACGCCCCTGCGCCGGGTCAGCAAGCGGGGCGGGCAGGAGTTCGCGGCCATCTCCTGGGACGAGGCCCTGGACGAGACGGCCCACCACTTCAACCGCATCATCGCCGAGCACGGCGCCGGGGCGCTGGGCCTCTTCTACCATGGCTGGGGCGCCAACTGGATGAAGCAGCTCTTCACGGCGGCGGGCTGTCCCAACATCGCGGCGCCCAGCTACGCCCAGTGCCGCGGTCCGCGCGACGTGGGCTTCACCCTCACCTACGGCCACGGCGTGGGGTCCCCCGAGGTGACGGACCTGGAGCACACGCGCTGCCTCGTCCTCATCGGCAGCCACCTGGGCGAGAACATGCACAACACCCAGGTGCAGGACTTCGCCGCCGCCATCCGGGGCGGGGCCGACCTCATCGTGGTGGATCCCCGCTTCTCGGTGGCCGCCTCCAAGGCGCGGCACTGGCTGCCCATCCGTCCCGGCAGCGACCTCGCCCTGCTCCTGGCTTGGATGCACGTCATCATCGGCGAGAACCGCCACGACGCCACCTACGTGGAGCGCCACACCACGGGCTTCGAGCAGCTGAAGGCCCACGTGGCGCCCTTCAGTCCGGAGTGGGCCTACCCGCGCACCGGCATCGAGCCGGCCCTCATCCGCGAGACAGCCCGTCTCATGGCCGGGGCCGCCCCCGCCACCCTGGTCCACCCCGGCCGCCACGTCACCTGGTACGGCGACGACACCCAGCGCAGCCGCGCCATTGCCATCCTGGGCGCCCTGCTGGGCAGCTGGGGCCGGCGGGGCGGCTTCTTCATCCCGTCTCGATTGGAATTGCCCGGCTACCCGGGCGCGCGCAAGCCGCCGTCCAACGGCGAGGCGCTGGACAAGCCGGCCCCCAGCCACTACCCGCTGGCCGACGAGGTGCTGGCCCAGGGCCTCTGCGACGCCACCGTGCCGGGGCTGCAGGGCCGCAACCTGCGCGCCTGGATGGTCTACGGCAGCAACCTGCCCACCACCCTGCCCGCGCCGGCCCGCGTCCACGAGGCGATCCAGCGCCTGGACTTCCTCGTCACGGTGGACGTCCTCCCCGCCGAGATCTGCGGCTGGTCGGACATCGTGCTGCCCGAGGCCACCTACCTGGAGCGCTGCGACGACCTGCACGCCCCGCCCTGGCGCCAGCCCTTCGTCGCCGTGCGCCAGGAGGTGGTGCCCCCGCTCCACGACAGCAAGCCGGGCTGGTGGATCGCCCGCGGGCTGGCCGCCCGCATGGGCCTGGCCGAGCACTTCCCCTGGGCGGATTCCATGGACTACGCCAAGGCCCGCGTCGCCGCCGCCGGCTTGTCCTGCGAGCAGCTGCAGGAGGAGGGCGTCGCCCTGGGGCCGCCCCAGCCGCTCTACTTCGAGGAGGGGGCGCCGGCCGACTTCCCCACCGACTCCGGCCGCATCGAACTCTACTCCGCCACCCTGGCCGCCCTCGGCTTCGACCCCATGCCCGTCTACACCGACCACGGCGACCCGCCCGCCGGCTGGTTCCGCCTCCTCTTCGGCCGGGCGCCCACCCACAGCTTCGGACGCACCACCAACAACCGCCTCCTCTCCACCACCTACCGCGAGAACGAGGTGTGGGTGAACCGCCGGGCGGCGGCGCGCTGGAGCCTGAAGGAGGGGGACCGCGTCCGCCTGCAGAACCAGGACGGCGTGCTCTCCACTTTCGACGCGCCGGTCAAGCTGACCGAGCGCATCCGGCCGGACGCCGTCTACATCGTGCACGGCTACGGGCGGCGGGCCAAGGGCCTGCGCTTCGTCTTCGGGCGCGGCATCGACAGCGCCGAGCTGATCAGCCGCAGCCGCACCGACCCCATCATGGGAGGAACGGGCATGAACGTGAACTTCGTCACCCTCGTGCCCTCCGAGGGCGTCGCCGCGGCGGCGGGCGGGGGCGACGCGTGAGCGGCCCGCGCCCGGCCATGGCCGTGGACACCCGCACCTGCGTGGGCTGCGCCGCCTGCGTTGTCGGCTGCCAGACGGAGAACGACGTGGCGGAGGGCCATGTGCGGGACTGGATCGTGACCGAGACGCGCGGCTCCTTCCCCGACCTGGCCATGACCATCCGCAGCGAGCGTTGCAACCACTGCGACCGCGCGCCCTGCGTGCGGGCCTGTCCCACCGGCTCCTCCCACTACGCCGAGGACGGCACGGTGCAGGTGACGCGGGACAAGTGCTCGGGCTGCAAGGCCTGCATGACGGCCTGCCCCTACGACGCGCGCTTCGTGGATCCGCGCCACGGCACGGTGGACAAGTGCAGCTTCTGCGCCCACCGCCGCGCCGCAGGCCTGGCCACCACCAGCTGCCAGGAAATCTGCCCCACCTCCTCCATCGTCTTCGGGGACCTGGCGGATCCGGACAGCGAGCTGTCGCGCCTGCTGCGCACGCGGGACTGGCACGTGCTCAAGCCCGGCGCCGGCACCCGGCCCCGGCAATACTACCTGACATAGGAGGCGCCCGTGCTGGAGACAAGCACCACCCGCGCCAACCCTGGCATCGACCCGCTGCTCCACGCCTGGCACGGCGAGGTGGCCCTCTACCTCTTCCTGGGAGGCGTCGCGGCCGGCATCATGATCCTCACCGGCCTCCGGCGGCTGCGCCACCCGGACGAGGAGGCCAGCCCCGCCCTGCGCTGGCTGCCCTGGACCAGCCTGCTCCTCATCAGCGCCGGCATGCTCTGCCTCTTCCTCGACCTGGCCAACCGCTGGAACGCTTGGCGCTTCTACCTCATCCTGCGTCCGCAGACCCCCATGAGCTGGGGCGCCTGGATCCTGCTCCTCGTCTACCCGGTGGCCGCCCATTTCGCCTGGGCCGGACTCCCCGCCGCGCGGCGCGAGCAGTGGCGCCGCTTCCTGCCGGGACGATGGCTGCGCGGCCTCGCCGACTGGAGCCTGCGCGCCCGCCCCCTCTTCGCCCGCCTCAGCATCCTCACCGGCGTGCTGCTGGGCCTCTACACAGGGATCCTGCTGGCGGCCTCCAGCGCGCGGCCCCTCTGGAACAGCGCGCTGCTGGGTCCGCTCTTCCTCGTCTCCGGCCTTTCCACGGGCGCGGCTTTCCTCCTGCTCTTCAGGCTGGCGGAAGGGGAGCGACAGTGGCTGGGCCGCGCCGACCTGGGACTGATCGGCGGGGAGATCGGCCTGCTCGCCCTTTGGATGATCGGCCTGGCCGTGGGCGGCGAGGCGGGCCGCCAAGCCCTCGCCCTCATCCTGGGCGGACCCTGGACGGCGGCCTTCTGGACCCTGGTGGTGGCCACGGGCCTGCTGGCGCCGCTGGCCGCCGCGCTCATCGAGCGCCGCCACGGACTGCCGCCCGGCCGCGCCACCGCCCTGCTGGTGCTGGCGGGCGGTTTCAGCCTGCGCTGGATCCTGGTCTTCGCCGGGCAGGAATCCCGCTGGGTGGAGCAGGTGACGGCCCTGTTGAAATGAGTGAGTCGGGCCGCGGCGGGAGCCCGTCGCGCCCGGGATGTTGAGCCGCGACTCTCTGCGGCGAAGTGGGAGGCTGGGCCATGACGGCACGACCCTATTGGAATCCCTACCTGGCCGGCTTCGTGCTGGGCCTGGCCCTGCTCGCCGCCTTCGTCGTGGCCGGACAGGGCCTGGGCGCCAGCGCCTTCCCCAAACGGGTGCTGGCGGGCGCTTGCGAGTTGGTGGCGCCGGCCTGGACGGAGCGGAGCGAGGCCTTCGGGCGCTATGTGCAGGGCGGACAGCCCCTGCGCGACTGGCTGGTGGTGGAAGTGGCGGGCCTCTTCCTGGGCGGCTTCATCGGCGCCCTCAGCGCCGGCCGGCTCAAGGCCGAGACGGTGCGCGGGCCGCGCATCAGCGTGCGCCGGCGCTGGCTCTTCGCCCTGGTGGGCGGCACGATCATGGGCATCGCCGCCGGACTGGGCCGCGGCTGCACCAGCGGGCAGGCCCTCAGCGGCGGCGCCAGCCTGGCGGCCGGCAGCTGGGCCTTCATGATGATGGTCTTCGCCGGCGGCTACGCCCTGGCCCGCCTGATGAGGAGGCAGTGGACATGAACCTGCCCCTCGTCCCCCAGAACGCCCTGGGCGCGGAGGGCGGACTGCTCAGCGCCCTCGCCATCGGCTTCCTCTTCGGCTTCGCGCTGGAGCGAGCCGGTTTCGGCAACGCGCGCAAGCTGGCCGCCCAGTTCTATCTCCATGACATGACCGTCTTCAAGGTGATGTTCACGGCCATCATCACGGCCATGAGCGGGCTCTACGCCCTGGCCGCCTGGGGCCTGGTGGACCTCTCCCAGGTGTGGATCAACCCCACCTTCCTCGGGCCGCAGCTGGCGGGCGGTTTCCTGCTGGGCGCCGGATTCATCATCAGCGGTCTTTGTCCGGGCACGGGCTTCGTCTCCCTCGCCTCGGGCAAGCTCGACGCCCTCTACGCCCTGGGCGGCGTCTTCCTGGGCACCCTGCTCTTCGGCGTGGGGCTGGAGACCCTGCCCTTCCTCAAGGCCTTCTACACGGCTCCCGCCGCCGGCACCCTCCTGCTCCACGACCTGTTCGGCCTGCCCGCACCCTGGCTGGCCCTGGCCGTGGTGCTGATGGCGCTGGGCTGCTTCATCGCCGCCGAACGGGTGGAGGCCCTCGTCGCACGGCGCCGGGCGGCCGGCTCCGACAGCGGCCGGGAGTCCACCCCCGTCCCCGACCGCCGCGGCAAGTTCGTGCTGGCCGGGAGCCTCGCCCTGCTCTGCCTGGCGGCCGGACTGACGCCCGCCGCCCCGCCCGCCCCCGCCTCGCCCGACCCGCCCCGCATCATGGCGGCCAGCGATCTGGCCGAACTCCTCATCCAGCGCGAGGCCGGCTGGCTGCTGCTGGACCTGCGCCACTCCGCCGGTGCCGAGGCGGCCATCCCCGGCGCGCTGGCCGTGGCCGATCCCGCCCTGCCGCCGCCGCAGGTGGGCGAGGCGCCGACGGGGACGCGCGTCCTGCTCATCGGGGAGGTGGGCGAGGAGGCAGCCGTGCCGGAGGCTTGGCCCCGCACCCTCGACTACTACTGGCTGGACGGCGGGATGGAGGCCTGGCGGCGGGAGGTGCAGGAGCCGCGGCCCACCCCGGCCGCCGACGCCTCGACCTCCGAGCGCGAGCGCGCCCTGCGCCGGGCGCAGATCGCCGCCTGGTTCAGCGGAAGCGAGGCGGCCCCCGTCGCGGCGGCGCCGCCGGCAGCCGGAAGTGGCACGGCGCGGAGGAAGAAAGCCGGTGGTGGCTGCTGAGCCACTGATGAACCCTTAACGCTGGCCCTTTGCCAGGTGCGCGGGCCTGGCGCCGTGGTACATTGGCCCCCGTTCCACCATGGCAGCCAGCGCCGAGGTGGCCTTCATCCGCGGGACCATTGAGCGTCCCCCGCTCGAAGGCGTGGCGCGTGGTGGCGGGAATCAGTCGACAAAGCCCCAGCGGATGCCCAGCCACTCCTCGTGGCCGTGCAGGGGGCGGCCCTCCACCCGCTGGTTCTCCGCCAGGCTGAAGGGATTGCGCAGCGCCCACCAGAGGGTGAAGCGGCCGCGGGTGGCCTCGGCCTTGAGCCAGAACTCGGGCATCTCCCAGAGCGCCCTGCCCTGGGCATCGACGCCGCCATGCTCGTGATGGAGACCCGCCGTGACCTGCACGAGCAGTTCCTCGCCGAACAGGCGCCGTTCATGGGTGAGGGCGCCGTCCAGCAGGTAGGATGGAAACTCGCGGGAGACCAGCCCGCGGCTGTCCATGAACCAGCCCTGGGCCGTGCGCAGGCGCCAGCGGGGCGTGAGGGCGAGGTCGGCGAAGAGCTGCACGCCCCAGTTGACGTGGTCCTCGCCGCGCCAGATCCAGCTGCTGTCGGTGGCCGGGGCGGCCCGCGGGTCGTCGGCCAGCGCCACGCGCCAGACCCGCAGGCTGAGCGGCAGCCTTCCCTCCGCCAGCCTCGTGCCCAGCCGCAGCTCCTGCCGCAGCCAGCGGCTGCCGCCCAGGGTGGAGTCGGGGAGAAGGGGCAGCGCGGCCTCGCGCAGCCAGGGATCGATCATGGCGTCCTGCTGCGCCGGCAGCCGCGTCAAATGCAACTGCTCGGGCGTGGGAGGCAGTTGGCCCGCCTGGAGGATGAGGTCGCCCCAACCCTCCCCGCGCTGCAGGCCGGCGTGCCCGCCCAAGGACCAGCCCCGCAGGTCGTCCCCCGTGAAGCGGCGCAGCTCGCCGGCCGGCTCCAGGACCAGGCGGCCGAGGCTGCTGGGAATGGTCCAGGCGGCGCGGCCGGCCAGGCGCGCGACGCCGCGCTCCATCCGCCAGGACCCGGCGCTCAGCTCCTGCCGCTCCAGGCCGCTCACGACGCGCCAGCCGCCTCCCGCCCAGCTGCGGTCCAGGTGCAGGGTGGCGCCCCGCAGGGTCTCGCGATCATCCACGCGCGCCAGACGCTGGAAGCCCAGGCGGTCCTCCCGCCGCCACAGGTCCAGTCCCAGGGCGCTCTGATCAGTCAACAGGCGTGTCACGCGGCCGCGCAGCAGGCTCTGGTCCAGGCGCCGCTGGCTCCGGTCGAAGTCCAGGATCTCGCTGCGGTCGTGGAGCAGGCGCTGGTCCAGTTGCAGCAGCCACCTCTCCCCCAGCGGCCGGTCCCAGTTCCAGAGGAAGAGGTTGCCGCGGTAGTGGGCCCCCGGCACCCGCTCGTGGGTGTAGCTCTGGCGGGAGGCCAGGGTGGCCCGCCCGCCCAGCACGGGTCGGCGGAAATCCCCCTCCACCGTGATGAGGCCGAGGAAACCGTCCGCCCAGCGGAGGCGCGTCAACACGCTGTCGTCCGTGGCGCGCAGGCTGTGGAAAGCGAGGGCGCCCCCCGGCCGGTTGCCCAGCCGCTCCCAGGCCGCGGTCCTTCCTTCCTCGACCAGCCCGCCGGCGACCAGATTCAAGTCGGCCAGGCCGCTGATGCGGCTGGCCAGATCCAGGCCGTCCAGCTCCAGGGTCGAGGCGCCGGGCCGCAGGCCGTCCAGGGCCAGCAGCTGGCGATGGCCTAGGTGGGCCTGGTCGTAGAGCAGACCGGCGGCCAGGGGCAGCAGCCCATCGGCCAGATCCTCGGCCGGGCGGTCGGGCGGGGCGGCGGGGGTCGGCAGGGGACGGCGGTTGGGCGGATGCAGGCGGGCGGGGGCCGGCCAGTGGGCGGGGCGGCGCCAGAAGCGGCTCCAGGCCCGGCTCAGGACAGAGCGGGCAGCGGCCGAGTCCGCCGCGGTTGTCAGGCTGTCGGCCAGACCGCCCAGGCTGTCGGGCATCGCGGCAGGGCGGGGCGAAAGGCCCTGCGTCTCCTCCGTGGCGGCCGGCCGGGCGGATCGGCCCAGGCTGTCCTCTTCCACCAGGGCGGGAGGCGGGGGCAGGGCCGGCTTGTCCTGGGCCCTCGCGGCCGGCGGGAACACAACAAGCGCCGACAGCAGAAGCACCATGCTCCACCCGGACAGGGCGGGCCAGGATTCTCCTCGGTCGGCGCTCGCCATTGGTGCTCCCCCTGGCGGCCGGCGGGTCCGGATCAGGCCGGAGGCCCCGCCGACGGGGCCTGGCGCGGCAGGGTTCAGCTGGTCCGCTCGCGCAGGCGGGCGGCCTTGCCGCTGCGGGTCCGCAGGAAGTAGAGGCGGGCGCGGCGCACGCGGCCGGACCGCTTCACCACCAGCTTCTCGATTTTCGGGCTGTGCAGGGGGAAGATCCTCTCCACGCCGAAACCCTTGAGCGCCTTGCGCACCGTGTAGGTGGCCGTGGCGCTGTTGCCGCCGTGGCGGGCGATCACGACGCCCGAGTAGATCTGGATCCGCTCCTTGTTGCCCTCGATGATGCGGACATGCACGTCCACCGCATCACCCACCGTGAACTCGGGCAGGTCGGTGCGCAGCTCGGGTTCGAAGCCACTCTTCAGCAGGCTCATGATCGCCTTCTCCTATCCTTCGTCCTTTGATTGTCCTTCCAGCAGATCGGGGCGCTTGCGGCGCGTCCGCTCCAGGCGCTGCGCGGCGCGCCAGGATTCGATCTGCGCATGATGGCCGCCGAGCAGCACCCCGGGCACGGCCATGCCGCGGAACTCCGCGGGGCGCGTGTAGACGGGGGCGTCCAGCAGTCCGTCCTCCAGCGAGTCCGTCTCGGCGGACTCGGCGCTGTTCATGGCGCCCGGCAAGAGCCGCACCAGGGCGTCCACCAGCACCATGGCGGGCAGTTCCCCGCCGCTCAGCACGTAGTCCCCGATGCTCAGCTCCAGGTCGACGCAGCGTTCGACGAAGCGCTCGTCCACGCCCTTGTAATGCCCGCACACCACCACGAGATGCCCGGTGTCGGCGGCCAGCCGGCGCGCCAGGGCCTGGGAGAGCAGGCGCCCTTGCGGACTGGTCAGCACGACCAGGGGCTTGGCCGCACCGGGCCGGTGGGCGCGGGCGCGGGCCAGCAACTCGTCATGACAGTGAAAGAGCGGCTCGGGCTTCATCACCAGCCCGGCCCCGCCGCCGAACATCTCGTCGTCGGCCTTGCGGTGCTTGTCCCGCGTCCATTCCCTCAGGTCGTGGAGGCGGATCTCCACCAGTCCCTTCTGCCGGGCCCGCTTGACGATGGACTCGTCGAGGGGGCCGTCGAACATCTCGGGAAAGAGCGTGACGATGTCGATGATCATCCCTTCCCCCTCCCAGGGGGAAGGCCGGGATGGGGGTTCTCCCCCGCCGCACCCGACCCCAGCATCTCCTCCGGAATCAGTCCCTCCGGCACGTCCAGCTCCATCCAGCCCTGGGAAAGCTCCAGGCGCGGCACGAAGCGGCGGTGGAAGGGCACGAGGGCCTCCCGGCCACCGGCGCGGATCTCGAGCACCGGTCCGGCCGGCAACTCGAGCACGCTCTCGACCCGGCCCACCACGGCGCCGCCCGGCAGGCGGGCCTCCAGGCCGATGAGGTCGGCCAGGAAGACCTCGTCCTCGGCCAGGGGCGGCAGGTCGCGGCGATGGATCTGCAGCATGTGGCCGCAGATCGTCTCGGCCGCCGTGCGGTCCGCGATCCCCTCAAAGAGCAGGGACAGCCGCCCTCCCAGGCACTGGCCGCCGGCCAGGCGCAACAGGCGCGGCCCGTCCTTGGTCAGCAGGCGGAACTCCTTCAGCGTGAGCAGGCGCTCCGGATCGTCGCTGAAGGCGGCCAGCCACACATCGCCGCGCAGCCCGCGGGGCCGGGAGACCCAGCCGATGTCCACGTGGTCCTGCACGGCGCTGGTGGCCTGTCGAGGGCGCTACTCGCCCTCGGCGGCTTCCGTCGCTTCGCTGGCGGCAGCCTCCGCCTCGGCCTTGGCGGCGGCGGCCGCGGCGGCCTTCTCATCGGCGGCCTTGCGGGCGGCCTCGGCCTGGGCCTTGCGGGCGGCCTCCTCGGCGCGGCGCTTGGTCTCCAGGACCTGCCGGTTCTTCCCGGCGTGACGGTCCTGGTGGGCTTCCACTTTCTCCGCCACCTGCTCGGCGCTGGCGCCGCGGCGGGTGAGATCGTGGGCCAGAAGGACGCCGGCCTTGGAGAGCAGGCTGCGCACCGTGTCCGTGGGCTGCGCGCCCGTCTCCAGCCACTTCATGGCGGCCGCCTGGTCCACCTCGAGGGTGGCCGGGTTGGTGAGCGGGTTGTAGGTGCCCAGCGCCTCGATGTACTGGCCGTCCCGGCGCACGCGGGAGTCCACCGCCACGATGCGGTAGAAGGGGCGCTTCTTGCGACCCATGCGGGTCAGACGCAACTTGACTGCCACGGCAGCCTCCTTCGAACTATCGTTTCTTCTTGCCTGTCTTCTTCTGCGCCCGCCGGGCGGCGAATCCGGCCGAGACGGGGTTGACCTGGGGCTGGGACCTGGCCTCGGCCGCCCCCCGCCGGGGACTCATGCCGCCGAAGATCCCCATTCCGCCCATCTGCTTCATCATGCCCTTCATCTGCTCGTACTGGTGCAGGAGCAGACCCACGTCGTTCTCCTTCACCCCGGAGCCGCGTGCGATGCGCGCCTTGCGGCTGCCGTTGATGATGGCCGGCTGCTGGCGCTCGCGCAGGGTCATCGACTGGATGATCGCCTCCGTGCGCGTCAGCTGCCCGGCGTCCAGGTCCATGTCCTTGAGCTTGGACCCGACGCCCGGGATCATCTTGAGCAGGCCCTCCAGCGGACCCAGCCGCTTGATCATCTGCAGCTGGGAGAGGAAGTCCTCCAGGTCGAACTCGGCCCGCGCCATGCGGGCGGCCATCCGCTCCGCGTCCTGGCGCTCGACCTGCTCCTGGACCTTCTCCACCAGGCCCACCACGTCGCCCATGCCCAGGATGCGCTGGGCCAGGCGCTCGGGATGGAAGGGTTCGAGGGCGTCCAGCTTCTCGCCCACGCCCGTGAACTTCACCGGGGCGCCCGTCACGGCGCGGATGCTCATGGCGGCGCCGCCGCGCGTGTCGCCGTCCAGCTTGGTCAGCACCACGCCGTGGAAGGCCAGGCGCTGGTGGAAGTCCCGCGCCGCGCGCACGGCGTCCTGGCCGATCATGGCGTCGGCGACGAAGAGGATCTCGTGGGGATTCAGCTCCGCCCGGATCCGCTCCAGCTCCTGCATCATGCCGTCGTCGATGTGCAGACGGCCGGCCGTGTCCAGGATGACGGTGTCAAAGCGGCCGCGCCGAGCCTCGGCCAGGCCCTCGTGCGCCGTCCGCAGGGCGTCGTTGTCCACCGGCCGGAAGACCGGCACGTCCAACTCCCGCCCCAGCACGGCCAGCTGCTCCACGGCGGCGGGCCGGTAGATGTCGGCGGCCACCAGGAAGGGCCGGCGACCCATCCGGCGCTTGAGCAGGTGCGCCAGCTTGGCGGCGGAGGTCGTCTTGCCGCTGCCCTGCAGTCCCACCATCATGATGATCGTGGGTCCGTCCTTGGCGAAGGCGATGGGCTGGTGCTCGCCGCCCAATAGGGCCGTCAGCTGGTCATGGACGATCTTGACGAACTGCTGGCCGGGCAGCACGCCCTTGAGCACCTCGGCGCCCTTGGCCTCCTCGGACACGCGGGCGACGAAATCCCGCGCCACCTGGACGCTGACGTCCGCCTCCAGCAGGGCGCGCCGGATCTCCCGGACAGCTTCGTCGATGTTGCTCCCGGAAATCTTCGCCTGCCCCTTGAGGCTGCGCAGAATTCCGTCGAAGCGCTCCTGCAGAGCGTCCAGCATGCCCGTCATCTCCGAAAACGGAAACCCGAGAGTCTAGCATTGGCGATCTGTTGATTCAAGGAAAGCGGCGGAAAAGGTGAGCGGGACAGGACTTCCCGGCATCCCGCCGACCCATTCACCACCCGGACGCGGGCGCCCGCTACAGACCTCCGGCAGGCAGGGCGGTTGCGCCGCTGCCCAGGGGCATGGCCTCCGCGCAGAGGCAGACCAGGGCGCCCGGTCCCAGCGGCAACCCCAGGGCGGCCAGGCGCCGGAAGGCCTTGACGTCGTCCGGGACCGGGCGGGCGCTCTTCTTGACCTCCACCGGATGCAGTTGCCCGTCCTGCTCGATGAGCAGGTCCACTTCCACTTGGTCCTTGTCGCGGAAGTGGTGGAGGCGGCCCTCCCGCCCATGGTGCCGCCAGCTGCGCAGGATCTCGCCCACCACCCAGCTCTCCAGGATCGGGCCGGACATGGCGCCCGCTTCCAGGGTCTCGGGGCTGCTCCAGCCGGCCAGGTGGGCGCACAGGCCCGTGTCCAGCATGTGCAGTTTGGGCGCTTTGACCAGCCGCTTGGTGCGGTTGCTGTGCCAGGAATCCAGCAGCAGCACCAACCCGATGCTTTCCAGGATCGACAGCCAGGCTTTGGCGGTGTTGACGGCCACGTCCGCGTCCCGCGCCAGGTCGCTCAGGT
The DNA here is from genome assembly GCA_030685015.1 of bacterium. Lineage (NCBI taxonomy): Bacteria > bacterium. The sequence goes on along the minus strand of JAUXWS010000067.1, from coordinate 127,278 downwards.
TCAGCAACTGGGCGGTCCGTGCCGCCACCGCCTTCAGGAAGCGCAGGAAGGCGGTCAGATCCCCGACCTGGGCCAGGTCGCGCAGGTCGCGCAGCAAATAGGTCTGCAGGTAGCTTCCGTAGAAGATGTCGCGATCCTGCACTTGGCCCAGCGCCAGCGCGGGGAAGCTGCCCAGGAAGATGCGACGGTAGAGCTCTGGCAGGGCGAGGGGCGGCGGCGCCTTGCGCCAGTCGCCGAGGTCCAACGCGGAAGGAGGCAAGAAGGGCCCGCAGGGCCGTCCGTCCAGTTCCGCCGCCGACAGTCCATGAAGTTGCAGCACGGCCACGCGCCCGGCGAGGGATTCGGACACGCCGCGCATCAGGTGGAAGGGCTGCGAACCTGTGAGCCAGTAGCGTCCGGGCCGGGCGTCGGCATCCACTCGCTGCTTGATCAGGGGCAACAGGCCCGGCGCGTATTGGATCTCGTCGAGGAGCAAGTCCCCGGGATAGCGCTCCAGAAACAGCTCGGGTTCGCGGCGGGCCTGTTCCAGCAGCAGAGGATCGTCCAAGCTCACGTAACGCCGGTCCGCCGAGGCGGCGTGTCGCAGCAAGGTCGTCTTGCCCACCTGTCTGGCCCCCGTGACCAGGACCACGGGAAACTGCTCGCTGACGCGCCGAACGGCCGTTTGCAGATGACGGTCAACCATTTCCATTGTCCATCGTCCATTTTGCAAAACAAATGCAAAATAGACGATGAAGCGCGCACATGCAAGGGCCAGGATCCTCCGTCGTTCACGCTTCCGCTTCTGGGCCAGAGACGGTCTGGCGTCGCCCGCGGCGCGCCGGCATGGCAATCCATTAACATATTCAGGCATCCCGGCGGGGTGGCCGGTCCACCGGCGCCCTGCCCGCGAGACCGCTCCAACCTGATGAGGACAGCCATGTGGATTCTTCGTCTTGTCGCGTCCGCCCTGTTCCTGCTGGCCCTGCCCGGACTGGCCCTGCCGCGCCCGGTCACATCCGACCTGGCCAGGCTGACGGCCCAGCGGCATCTGCTTGACCAGCCCGGCCACGGCCAGGGCTGGTCGATCCAGGATGTGGACGCCACCCCCTCGGGCCTGGCCCACGTCGTCCGCCTCTCCCCCACCGGCTACGTGGTGGTGTCCGCCGACGAGCGCCTGCCGCCCGTGCTCGCCTACTCCCGGCAGGCCGGGTTCGGCGCGCTGGACCCGGCCCTCAATCCGCTGCTGGACCTCATCGAGGCCGATCTGGCCGGCCGGAAGGCGCACCTGGAGCTGGTGGCGGAGCCGGTCCGGCGGGCGCGGCGGGCGGAGTGGCAGCGGCTGCGCACCGGTGCGGCGCGGGAGGGGGAACGGACCGACTATTGGCCGCCCGAGGGCAGCACCTCCACCGGCGGCTGGATCGAGGTCCGCTGGGGCCAGGGGGCTCCCTACAACGCATTCTGCCCGCTGGACGCCGTGTCCGGCAATCGCAGCGTGGCCGGCTGCCCCGCCGTGGCCATGGCCCAGCTGCTCACCCTGCATCGCGACACGCGTGGCACGCGCTTCGAGGCGGGCGACCGCTACTACCACAACTACGGCGGCAATCAGTACTGGATCGACGACGCCTGGGAGAGCTACGACTTCCCCCGCTTCCCCGACCTGAACACGCACCTGGACACGCTGGACGCCCACTGGGCCGCCGGCACGAGCCTGACCGTCACCGACAAGGCGGCCCTTGTCTTCGCCTGCGGCGTGGCGGCCCGCCAGGTCTACCACCCGCAGGGCTCGGGGACCTTCGGCGTCAACCAGGCCTTCACGGCGTGGCAACGCTTCGGTTACGGGGAGGCCCGGCTGTTGGGTCCGTCCAACGCGGCCGTCTACAGCATCCTGGCGCAGAACATGATGAACGGCCATCCGGCCCATCTGGCGGTGGTGACCCCCACCTGGAACGCCGGCCACAACGTGGTGGTGGACGGCTGGAACTCGGACGGCTTTTTCCACCTCAACTTCGGCTGGGGCGGCCCTTACGACGGCTGGTACCTGCTGCCCGACGAGATGCCCTACAACCTGACCGTGCTGGAGGGCGTCATCGTCGATCTGATCCCCCAGGAGACCAGCCTGCCGCCGCGCCGGGAGCGTCAACCCCAGTGGGCGCTGGCGGCCTGGCCCAATCCCTGCAACCCCCTCCTCACCCTCTCCTTCGACCTCGCCCTCCCCGGCCAGGTGGAACTTGATCTGCTGAACCTGCTCGGCCAGCGGGTGGCCACGCTCCACCAGGGCATGCTGGGCGCGGGCCGCCATCACCTGCCCTGGACGCCCGTCGTGGCTTCCGGCGTCTACCTGGCGCGGCTGCGGCACCTGGACACCGGTGCCCAGGCGATCCGACGCGTGGTGGTGGCGAAATAGGCGTAGGCCGGCCCCGGCTCAGCCGCCCCCGGGCGGTCCATCCATTTCACGGACCGGGGCGCCACCTTGCCCGCTGTCCTGGTAATGCAGGTCCGTGCCCTGTTTGTAGCCGGGAAAGCAGCGGCGGGCCACCAGGTCGATGAGGGGATTGGTCCAGCCGTTGAGGAAGGCGTAGGAGCAGTTGTCCTCGCGATGGTGGCGGGCGTGGCGGCGCATGTCCAGCAGCAGGCCGCAGCGCGCCAGCAGATTCAAGAGGCGACCGCGCCGGTTGTGGCACAGATAGTGGGAGAGCTCCGCCCAGCTGGAGAGGACGGCGCAGAGGGCCAGCACGCGCAGCAGGAAGGGCGGCAGGCCGGGGTTCCAAATGAGGAGGAGGATCCCTGCCTGGAAGGCGGGCAACCACAGCTTGAAACCGCTTTCATGGACATAGACGCGCCACAGCGCCTTGTCCTGGTAGCGCGGTGTGCGGTGGTGGAGGTGGAAGGCGGCCACGAGCGGTCCGGTCCAGCCCGAGTAGCGCGCGCAATGGTCCATGGCCAGGTGGATGAGGCCGTTGAGGAGGTCGGCCAGCACATAGGCGAGCAGGAAGGCGGCCAGGCCCCCGGCCCAGTCCAGGGGCCGGGCCAGCGTGTGGGCCAGCAGGGCCGCCTGCCCGGCCAGCACAAGGCCGGAGACGAGATGGCCCAGGCGGCGGTAGAAGGGATCCGTCTCGTAGCGGGTCAGGGCTTGCCGGAACTGCCGCTGTGAGTGTTCCAGGCTCAGGAGGCCTCCCTTCCGCCCCGTCGGGCTTTGGATCAGACGGCGGCCAAGATGGGGATCCGCCGCCCCGGGAGATCCACGTCTATGTCAGGTGGCGGCCTTTGGCCTGGTTGACCGGAAGCGCCATCCATCACGGCGCGGGCCGGCCTGGTGTCGAAGCCGCGGATCATGGGCGCCGCCCGGCGGAGCGGCCAGGCTTGCGGCGACGGGCGCGACCAAGGGAAAATCGTCACCTTGGCGCAGGCTGGACCGAGTGCGCCAACCCGTCAAGCCGAGGATTCCGTCCCCGATGAGCGCTGACCGCCGCCACCTGAAGCGCTACGCGTGGCTTTCCATCGCCGCGGCGGTGGCGACCATCCTGATCAAGGGTGTCGCCTGGAAACTGACCGGCTCCGTCGGTCTGCTGTCCGACGCGCTGGAGTCCCTGGTCAACCTGGCGGGCGGCATCTTCGCCCTCATCATGCTGGGCGTTGCCGCCCTCCCCCCCGACGAGCACCATGACTACGGGCACAGCAAGGCCGAGTACTTCGCCTCCGGCGTGGAGGGCCTGCTCATCACGGGCGCGGCCCTGGCCATCGGCTGGGCGGCGGTGCTGCGTCTGCTGGCGCCCCGCGACCTGGAGCTGGTGGGCGCCGGCCTGCTCGTCTCGGCGGTGGCCATGGGCATCAATCTGGCGGTGGCGCGTGTGCTGCTCAAGGCCGGCCGTGTGCATCGATCCATCACCTTGGAGGCCGATGGCAAGCATCTTATGACCGATGTCTGGACCAGCGTCGGCGTCATCGTCGGCGTGGGCGCCGTGGCGCTCACCGGCTGGCGCGTGCTGGACCCCCTCCTGGCCCTGGCCGTGGCCGCCAACATCCTGTGGACCGGCTACAAACTGCTCCATGGCGCCATCCTGGGTCTGATGGACGGGGTCATCCCCACCGAGGAGCGGGAGCGGATCCTGGAGGTGCTGGCCCGCTACGAGGCGAAGGGCTTCCAGTTCCACGCCCTGTTGACCCGACAGGCGGCCGGGCGGCGCTTCATCAGCGTCCACGTCCTCGTGCCCGGTCATTGGACCGTCTGTCGGGGGCACGAACTGGTGGAGGAGATCGAGGCCGAGATCCGCGCCGTGCTGACCGGCAGCACGGTCTTCACGCATCTGGAGCCCCTGGACGAACCCGCCTCCTTCCAGGACCAGTATCTGGATCGATAGTCCTGGTCCATGGAGCAAATCGGATGGGAGGATGCATGGGCCTGGGACGACTCCTGCCACTGGCGCTGACCATCCTGTTGTTGTCCTGCGAGGATGAGGCCCTGTCGCCGCCCGCCCCCGCCATCCAGGGCCGGGTGCTGACCGCCGACGGCGCAGGCGCGGCCGGGCTGGGAATCCTGGTCAGCCTCGAACTGCCCTATCCCAGTGAAGCGGGCGACACGCTCATCGCCAACGCCGCCGGCGGCAGCTCCTCGCCCATCCGCTTCCACCTGCCCGCCGCCGGCCACGCCATCATCACGGTCCACGAGGCGGAGAGCGGCGTCGTGCTGGACACCTTGCTGGACACCCTGCGCCCGGCGGGCCTCAACACCATCCAGTGGGACCTGCGGGACCGGGCGGGCGAATTGCTGCCGGCGGATGTCTACCTGCTCAGCCTGGTGGCGCTGGGCCAGCGTTTCGGCTATCTATCGCTGGTCAATCCCGATCCCCACGAAGCCGGCGCACCCTGGCGCGTGCAGGCCGTGACGGCGGCCGACGGCTCCTTCCAGATCGCCGAGAGCCAGCTTCCCTTCCGCCACGATCTGACCTTCACCCTGGTCAATCCGGCCGGGCTGACCCTGGGCAGCTGGGAGCTGGAGCGGCGCGTGCGCGTCCATGTGGCGGGGACAGACGGCTGGCTGGCCGCCAGCGGTCCGCTCGGGCTGGACACCCTGGCCGCGGGCGGGCTGCGCATCCACCTGCCGGAGTGAGCGGCGGACTGGCGGGGAGCCTGTCCACGCGGATCACCCCCCCGGCCGCCAGAGCCGTTCGCCCTCCGCCCCCGCCGCGGCCCGCGCCATGACGAAGAGCAGGTCCGAGAGGCGGTTGAGGTAGACCCCCGCCAACGGGTTCACCACTTCATGCACTTGCCCGGCGCCCGGTGTTGCAGCGGCTTCCAGGCTCTCCCGCAGGCGATGGAAGGCCCGCTCCGCCCGTCGGCAGACGGTGCGGGCGTGATGCAGCTGGCAGGTGGCGGGCGGTCCGGCCGGCAGGACGAAACTGGCCAGGGCCGGCAGCTCGGCGTTCCATGCGGCGATCCAGCCCTCCAGCCGGGCCACCTGGTCCGGCGGGATGCGCAGCCGCTCGCCGGCCGCCCCCGGCACACAGAGGTCGGCCCCCAGATCGAAGAGGTCGTTCTGCAGATGCCTCAGGTGTTCCATGAGGGCCTCGCGGCGGGACGAGGGCAGGGACGTGTCCCGTTCAAGCTCCATCAGGGCGAGGCCGAGCACGGCGTTGACTTCGTCCACCTCGCCGTAGGCCTCCACCCGGAGGTCGTGCTTGGGCACGCGCCGGCCGTCACCCAGGCTGGTGTGGCCGGCGTCGCCGCCTTTGGTCGTGATGCGGGTCAAGCGTACCAAGACCTAGTCTCCCGCTAGTGGACCAATTCCCGTGATCTGCCGGATGCTGTTTGCTGCAAAATGCATGGGAGATGGAACGTCGGTAACCTCGCAAACCCTACGGGAAGCGCCCAGGCCGCCCATCGCTGCGTTGCCGCGCCTTGACGCAGCCCCACTGCGCCAGCGGCGCGGGCGCCTTGCGCTGGACGGCCTTTGCACTTCATCATCCGTCATCTCACGAGAATCGGTCCACTAGGCGGAGCCCGCAGGACGCTCCCGGGGCGGCTCCTCCCGCCTGAATCCTCAGCGCAGCAGCAGCAGCTTCTCCGCCACCCGGCCTCCCTGGCCGCCCGCCCGCCATTCCGCCTCCAGCAGGTAGACGCCGCTGGCCAGGCGCGCGCCATCGATCACCGCCTCCAGCCGCCCCGCCGGGCGGGCCTCCCAGGCCTGCTCCCGCACGGTTTGCCCCCGCAGGTTGCTCAGGCGCCAGCGGATCTGCGCCGCGACGGGCAGCTCCAGGCTTAGCCGCGTCACCGGGTTGAAGGGATTGGGATGGACGCCCAGGAGCAGGGGCGAGGCGGGGTGCGGCGCCGCCACCGTGTTCTGGTCCAGCACCGCCGGCGTGAAGAGAAGCGAGTGGCCGTCCGCCAGCGGCTGCGCTCCCGCCGCCCACTGGTTGTTGCAGCCATAAAGCAGGCCGCTTTGCTCGTCGGGCGCCTCGATGCCCACCGTCACCCCGTTGTGGTCGCTGACGAGGGCGATGTCGCGGTAGTGGACGAGGATCTCACCGTTGCCGTTGGCCGTGGGCCAGAGGGCGGGATCGCGCAGGACGAGCTGGAAGTCCAGGTTGGACGAGCTGCCCACCGGGCGGAAATGGTTCCATTCAACGATGAAGAGGCCCTCCTCCGGCCGCGCTTCATGGTAGAGGCGGCCGAAGAGCTGGGCGCCGCCGTTGGAGTTCACCAGGTCGGTCCAGAAGGGGGCGATCATGGCGGAGGGCCCCTGCGCCGCCGGAATGGGCGTGTTGAGCGCCGTGTAGAGGTGGGCCTGGTCGCCCAAGGCCAGCCAGCCGTTGGTGCAGACCGTGGCTTCGGTGAACTCCTCCCCGTAGTAGCGGAAGGGGAAGGGCAGCGGCAGGACACGGGAGACGCCGTCGGGATTGTCCGTCCACGGATCGGACCAGTCCGCCACCGCCAGCTCCTGCCCGGTGGCGGAGATGCTCTCCCAGATGTGGAGGGGCGCCTGCTCGTGCTCGTCGCCGCTGTGGATGGCCAGGTAGCCGCCGGCGTCCGGTCCCACCGGATCCACCAGACGCAGGTCGCCCAGGGGCAATTGCCCGTGCAGCAGCTCGACCATCCGCCCCGGCCCCTCCGGCCAGAGACCCAGTTCAAAGGTGGCGAGGCTTCCCCGTCGCGCCGCGGCATCCACCACCACCTGGAATCCCTCCACCCAGGCACTGCTGTCGGGGGCCGGGGCGATCAGGAGGGCGGAGTCCGCCGTCACGCCCACGGCGTCGTGGAAGCAGCCGAGGCGGGCGCGCAAGGTGCCGGCGAAGGGCAGGCCCTGGCCCCGCAGCTGAAGGCGCAGCTGGCCGGTGGCACCGGGTTCCAGCGAGCCCTCCACCACCTCCAGGGCCGTCAGTTGGAAGGATGGGCGCGAGGGCAGGACCGCCACTCGCCCCAGCAGCTGACCGTCCAACCTGAGGTCGATGGGCAGCGACTCGCCGAAGGGCGTGCCTTCCTCCAGGCGGAATTCCAGCCCCGCCAGTGGTTCCAGCACTTGTCCCGGCGCCGTGGGCCCGATGGGGGCGCCGGCGCCCAGGATCTCCAGGCCGCCGGCGGGGGTGGCCAGCTCCAGCAGGCGCGTCTCCGGCCAACCCGCGCTGCCGTTCTCCACCAGGCGGGGCCGCAGGGCGAGCCATTCCCCCGGCCGGAAGAGGCCGTCCTCCACCTCCTCGGCCACCGACCAGGTCAGCAGGCGCAGCAGGCTGGGCCGGACCGCGGCGATCAAGGTCCGCTGCAGGGGCAGGAGATCCTCCCCCCACAAGGTCAGCGTCCAGACGCCGGCGGGCAGACCCTCGGCCAGGTGGTCCATGGCGAAGCGCAGGCGGCCCGCCTCGTCGGCGCGCGCCGTCAGGGCCAGATCCAGCTCCTCATGATGGAGGCAGCCGCGCAATTCCTCCAGGGGATGACCGTCCGCCGCCGCCACCTCCAGCTCCCAGCCGGCCAGGCCCGTCGCCAGGGTGTCGGGGGTCTGGCAGGCCAGCGCGCGCGGCGGCGCCGTGCGCAGTTGCAGGCCGGGATCCCCCTGCAGGTTGTAGGCATGGAAGTAGAAGGGCACGCTGTAGGTGGGCTGGCCCCAGTTGCGGGCGTTGGGATAGGCGCGCCAGAGCTCCAGCTTGCCCGCGTCCAGCAAGGCCCCCAGGCTGCGCAGGCCTTGTCGGGCAAGGCCGTTGAAGATGCCCTCGTCGATGGCGTTGTTCCATTCCGTGTGCGTGTCCAGCTCGGTGGGTCCGATGAAGCCGATCGCCCCCGTGGGCTCGCTGGGATTGGAGCCGGCGCGCAGCCAGGCTTCGCCGAAACTGGGGTCGGTGCCCACGGAGGCGAAATCACCGCCGCCGCAGACGATGGAGCAGACGAGGGGCCAGCGCCCCACATTGTTCAAGGTGGCCACATGGCTGGTGCCGAAGGTCGGTCCGTACCACTGGTGGCGGAAGCCATAGCCCCGGTAATTGATGATGCCCACGCCGTTGTTGACCCGCTGGCGGACCAGTTCCGGCGAGACAGGGGCGTCCCAATAGTGGTTGCGGATGGTGTCCACCTGGGTGTAGCCCAACTCCTGCTCCAGCAGGTCGCGGATGGCCAGCTTGGTCTCGCGCCGGCTGGCGGCGTCCGCCACGTCGTAGATCATCAGGCCGCGCTGCAGCCAATCCGGACCGAAATCCAGGAAGGGGGCCGCCTCGTAGTCCACGGAGCGGCGGACGATCTTGGCCAGGTCGTTGGCCGTGTCCACCGACCAGCGGCCCACCAGCAGGTCGGCGAAGTAGTCGCTGCCCTCCTGCAGGGAGAAGGGGTGGTCGGTGGCGATGCAATAACTGCCGCCGCAGCGGCCGGCCCACCCGCTCTCGGCGTACTGTCCGCCTGCCACGAAATCGGTGGCCAGGTTCCAGGACAGTTCGGTGGAATCAGGATAGCGGTCGGTGTCCCCCACCAGCAGCAGGTACTCGAAGGGCGCGGCGCTGAACTCCGCCTGGATGGCGGCGCGCAGCTGGGCGGTGGATGTCTCCTGGCCGCCGATGGCGCTCTCGGCCAGCACGCGTACCTCGTGTCCCTGGCGACGCTTCCAAAGGATCCACTCCGCCAGATAGGGCAGGGCCGCGTCGGGCGCGACCACCAGATAGCTGCCGGGCCGTCCGTCCCCACCCATGCGATCGGCCCTCTCCAGCCAGGGGCTGTCCGGGTTGAGGGTCCGTCCCCGCAGGAGACGCTCCGCCTCGGGGAAATTAGGGCGGGGAGCGGGTGCGGGCAGCCGGCCACGCTGCCAGGCGATCCGCACGGTCAAGGATTGCAGCAGCTCCAGGCGATCCTCCCTTGGATGCCAACGCAGGGGGTGGACATCCAGGGCCTGCACGCGCTGGCCCAGCCAGAGATGGCTCTCACCCGCCAGGACCCAGTGGGGGGGCCAGGCTTGGCCCTCCGCATGGACGGCGGAGAGGACGCCTGCCGCCTCGGGCAAGGCCTCGGGATGCTCCGATCGGGGGGCGGGACGGGGAAGCGGCCGCAGGTCGAAGCGGCTGACGGTGGCCAGGTCCAGCACTTGCAGCTCCGCCGCGGCGTCGCCGGGAGCGGCCAGCAGGCGGCTGAGGGCGGGCAGGTCCGGATCGCCCGGTCCGCCCGACCAGCCTTCGCCCGGGATGTGGAAGGAGGCGCCCGCCTCCCCGGCGCGCAGGTCGACCCAGTGGATGTCCAGCCGCAGAGTGAGGCCGGCCGCATCCTCGGCCAGCAGATCCCAGGTCAGGGCGGGACCCGCGGCCTGACCCGCCACCCAGCGGGCCGGGAAGGGCCCGTCGACATCCGCCTCGACGGCGCTGTGTCCGGCCAGCAGAAGCAAGGTGCCGGACAAGACCCGAACCAGCAGGCGACGAGGCATGGCTGCTCCTTTCCACCGATCAGCCGGACCAGTTGAGGATACCTTCACATGCGAAGCGGCCAGGGGCCAGCATCCATCATGCCAGCGCGGGGCAAGATAATCGGACCTTGCCAGTTCCAAAAGCGTCCACCGGCTGCGTAGGATCTTTCCGGAACCGACCGCAAGGCAGGCTTGCCGCCATGTCCCGTCCCGTGTAGGCAACAGGCTGTCAGGCTCTCTTAACAGTTCAGCTGGTTAACCGTCATGACGGGATGAAGCATCAGGGCACCGTGATCGTGATCGCAATCGATCGAATGCGTATGCTGATGCCCCAGGAAATGGGTGAGGGCGAACATGATGGCCAGGCCGACCACGATGGCCGCCAATTGCATGGCCGAGGCGCGTCCCCCTGCATTCTTGTGTAGCTCGGGGATGAGGTCGCTGCCGGCGATATAGATGAAGCCGCCCGCCGTCAACGGCAGGATCTGCGCCTCGATGCCTTGCACATGCGGCCCCAGGGTCAGGACCAGGACCACCCCCAGCAAGGCCGACAATGCACTTAAGTAATTGAATATCAATGCCTTTTTCACACTCAGGCCACCCCAGACGAGGGTGCCGAAGTCTCCGATCTCCTGGGGGATCTCGTGGGCCAGGACAGCCACGCTCGTGGTGATGCCGGTGGGGACGGAGACGAGGAAGGCGGCCCCGATCAGGATGCCGTCAACGAAATTGTGCAGGGCATCCCCCACGAAGTTCATGAACACCACCGGATGCGGGTGGTCCGCCGAGGGTGGCACGTGGCAATGACGCCAGTGGATGAACTTCTCCAGGATGAAGAAGAGGAGGATGCCGGCGATGGTCCAGGCGGGCACCGCGGGACCAAAACCCTGGTTGGCAAAGGCCTCGGGCAGCAGGTGGAAAAAGGTGCTGCCGAACAGGGTGCCCACCGACAAACTGACCAGGATCAGCAGCAGTTTTCGCAACCGGGCCATCCCCAGGCCCAGGGTCAACACGCCCACCAGGGAGACGCCGCTGACCACCAGCACGCTGCCCACGGCGTAGAGCCATGTCGAAATCATGAATACTCCTGTCAAGTTCAAAACAAAGCGCGGGGCATGGTACGATTCTTGCGATCGCTTGCCAACTTCGTGGCGTCAAGCCCCAGCCTGCGGTACAGGCTGACAGCACACTAGCCCTCCCGCCCGGAACCGGGGTGGGAGCCCAAGCAGCCGGAGTGGATATGTTCTTGTGCGCCCGCACTGTGTTGGGCCGCGGCATCGCGGCCCTGGCGGCGGTCCTGCTCCTGGTCGGGATCTACTCTGAGGCCCTGGCCGGGGTCCAGGCCCGTTCCACCCGAAGTGAGCAAGGTGGCCTGATTGTCGACCTGGACTTCCCCCCGCTCGAGCTGAGCCGCGAGAGACTGGGCCGGGTTGATTGGGACAGGCTTGAGATGCCGGGTTCGGGTTTTGTCGGCCTGGCTGGCGCGCCCGATCTCCCCGCCTACTACAAACTGATCCGCATTCCGGACCGCAGCGATGTGCAGGTGACGGTGCTGGAGGCGGATTTCGTGCCCTTGCACGGCCTGAATCCCATGCCCAACCAGGAGCGCTTCCATGACACCCGCTCCGAGCTGCCCCTGGCCTGGCTCGAGGACGAGGACGTCTACCAGGTGGACGCCGAGTTCCCCGGCCGCTTGTGGGAGCTGGACGAGCCCATGCTCATGCGGGACGCCCGCGTGGTCAAGGCCGGCTTCTACCCGGTCCAGGTCAACCCGCTGACCGGCGAGGGCCGCTATCTGCGCCACCTGCGGGTCCGCTTCGAGTTCGAGGGGGAGAACCTGGTCAACGCGGGCAGCGGTCCGCTCAACGACCCGACTCCCGTGCTCCAGCAGATGATCCGGCCCCAGCTCATCTCCGCCCTTGCCGACGACGTGGAAGCGATGGAGGTAACCGCCTTCAATCCGGGCCGGCTGCCCGGCCATTACCTCGTCTTCGCCAACACCCAGGCCCTGGGCGTGGCGGCACTGCAGAACCTGATCGAGTGGAAGCGCCGCCGCGGGCACAAGGTGACCGTGGTCAGCAGCGCGGACATCACCTTCAACACGACCAGCATCCGCAACCGGATCATCGCCGAGTACAACGGCGCCGACCCGGTGGACTTCGTCCTGCTGGTGGGCGACACGGACGGCACCTACGCCCTGCCCACCGACAGCGGCTCCTACGACCACTACTACGCCAAAATCGTGGGCAACGACATCCTGGGCGACGTGGCGGTGGGCCGCCTCACCTGCGACAACGCGGCGCAGCTTTCAGCCATCTGCAACAAGATCGTCACCTACGAGAGCACGCCCTACCTGGACAACGACAGCTGGCTGACCCACGCCAGCCTGCACGTGGGGGCCAGCTTCTGCGCCCTCTCCATGAAGATCCTCAGCCGCAACATCGCCGCCGAGCTGGTCAGCCGGCGCGGCTACGACGACATCGACACCAACTTCTGCGTCAACTCCTCGCAGATCATCAGCTGGTTCAATTCCGGCATCAGCTTCTACAATTACCGCGGCTACATCGGGATGGACGGGCTGGACTACAACGCCGTCCTCAACCTGTCCCAGGGGCCGCGTACGCCGGTGGCCACCATCTTCACCTGCTCCACGGGCGACTTCAACGGTGGGGCCGACGACGCCTCGGAGGTCTTCCTCATGGCGGGCAGCGCCGCCACGCCGGGCGGCGCCGTGGCCGCCATGGGCTTCGCCACGGCCAGCACCCACACCCGCTACAACAACGTGGTGGTGGGCGGCTATTACTCCGGCCTGCTGGAGCATGACATCCCGGAGATCGGCGCCTGCCTGCTCCAGGGCAAGTACGAATTGTACCAGACCCTGCCCCCCGGCGACCAGGGCAGCGCCTCCAACTTCGCCAACTGGGGCAACCTGATGGGCGACCCCGGCACCTGCCAATGGGCCGGCGTGCCGGCCCCCCTCGCCGTTGCCGGCTTGCCCTCCACGCTGGGCGTCGGCACGGACCACCTGGCGCTCACCGTCACCTCGGGCGGGCAGCCAGTCAAGGACGTGGCCCTCTGCGCGTACCAGAATCAGGGCGGTGGGCAGCTGCTGCAAATCGCCCTGCTCACCGATGCGGCCGGCCAGGTCCTCCTGCCCCTCACCGGTCTGCAGGTCGGTGTGCTGAAAGTGACGGCCACGCACCATCGCCATGTGCCCCAGCTGCTGGACCTGACGGTGGCCCAGGTCGACACCGACCTGGCCGTCACCGGCCATTCCATTTCCGGGCCCGGTACCCTGCTTCCGGGAGCTTCCAATCAGGCGGTCTCCCTCACCTTGACCAACGTCGGCACCCAGGCCTTGAACGGCGAGACCATCACCTTCAGCCTGGCCCCGCGCTTCGGCTCGCTGGTGGCTCCGCCCCAGACCCTGCCGAACCTGGCGCCCGGCGCCCTGACCACGATCGAGGGCATCGCCCTCAGCCCCGCCTCCGGCCTGACCGACGGCGACCTGGTTCCGCTCATGCTGACCCTGACGGGACCAGTGAGCCTGACGCGCTCGGCCTGGCTGCCTGTGGCGGCGCCGCTGCCTTCGCTGGTCTCCACCAGCACGCCGGGCGGGCCGCTGGCTCCAGGCGAGACCCGCCCCTTGCGTCTGCACCTGCAGAACGTGGGTTCGCGCACGGCGGAGGATCTGCTGGTGGGCCTTGCCAGCAACAACGCCTATTACGGCCAGGTGGCCAGTCCGCCCCAGGCGGCCGGCGATCTCGCGCCCGGCGGCACGGCCACGGTGGACTTCAACATCCTGGTGAACACGACCACCATGATCGGCTACCAACTGCCCCTGGGCCTGACCTGGAGCACCTCCGACGGCGCCACCGGCAGCAGCGAGCTGCTGGCCGTGGTGGGCACTCCCGCCCTGGGCGATCCCACCGGCCCGGACGGCTACGGCTATTGGGCCTTCGAGAACCTGGACAACACCTACGACATGGCGCCCACCTACAGCTGGGTGCCCATCGTCCCCTCCGAGGGCGGCCAGGGCATCGAGGTCCCCCTCAATGACAACGGCAACGAGCAGGACCAGTCGCGTCGAGTGAACCTGCCCTTCCCCTTCACCTACTACGGACTCACCTACACCTCGGCGATGGTCTGCTCCAACGGATTCATCAGTTTCGATGACAGCGGGTTCGGCGAGGTGGATTTCCGCAACCATTACCTGCCCAGCGGCATGGGGCCGGACGCCATGATCGCCCCCATGTGGGACGACCACCTGACCACGGGCGCGGCGGGCGTCTGGACCTGGTTCGACGAGGTCCACCACCGCTTCGTCATCACCTGGCACAACCTGCCCATGAACCCCAACAACGGCGGGCCCAACACCTTCCAGCTGATCCTGCTCGATCCCCTCTTCCATCCCACGATGACGGGGGACGGGCCTTTCCTCTTCCAGTACAACACCTTCAACGACAATCAGAGCGCCGGCACGGACTTCGACTACTGCTCCATCGGCATCAAGGACCACACCAGCCTTCGTGGCATGACCCTGCGCAACGTCCAGAACAACGCCTCCACCATGCGCACCCCCGCCAGCGGCACGGCCGTCTTCTTCACCACCTCGGCGGCCAGCTCCCTCACGCCGCCCGAACTGGTCCTGGGTGCCGCCGAAGTGATGGTGGAGCTGCAATCGGGCACTCCCGGCGCCGACAGCCTGCTCATCCGCAACGACGGGCAGCTGCCCCTCATTTGGAGCGCCGCGCTGGTGGACGGCGGATTGGCCAGCCGCGACACGGGCGGGCCGGACGCCTTCGGCTACATCTGGAAGGACAACACAGAGGACGGCGGCCCCGTCTACAACTGGCTGTCGCCAGACCAGCGCATGCCCATCACCTTCGTCGACCACGACACCATGAGCGAGTCTCTCCCGCTGGGTTACCTCCAGTACCTGTACGGCGCGTCCTTCGACCAGGTGCGGGTCAGCCCCAACGGCTTCATCGTCTTCGGGGCGCAGTCGGCCGGCTCCGGCAACATCGAACTGCCCGCCCTGGCCGCCCCCGCCCACATGGTGGCGGCCTGGTGGGACGACCTCAAGCCGGACCCGAACAATCCCATGGCGGTGTGGTACTGGACCAACCAGCAGGATTCGCTCATCGTCGGCTGGGACATGGTGCCCCACTTCAACCCCTTCATCAGCGGGGGTCCGATCAAGGCCCAGATCGTGATGAAGGCGAACGGCGAGGTGACCATCCAGATCGGCCACGTGGGCGGTGGCATCTACCCCTACAATCAGAGCGGCACTTGTGGTCTGCAAGGCCAGGCCGGCGTGGAAGGCTTCACCTTCATCCATGACCAGGATGTCTCGGCCAGCATTCCCTGGGCCGTGCGCCTGACACCCCCGGCCTGGGTGGAGACCCTGGGTCCGACCAACGGACTGGTGGCGGGTGGGGATTCCACCTATGTGCACTTCCAGTTCACCACCGTGCCGGGCTTCCCGCTGCCCAACGGCGTCTACAGCACTGGCCTGCTTCTGACCTGCAACGACCTGGACAACATGCAGGTGACGATCCCGGTTTCGATGGAGGTCAGTGGCAACGAGGTGGCGGGCGGAGGCGAGCAGCCTCTGAGCACGGCCCTGGCCGGCGCCTGGCCCAACCCCTTCAACCCCGGCACGCGCATCTCCTTCAGCCTGGCCCAGGCCGGCCCGGTGCGCTTGACCTTGTACAATCTGCTGGGGCAGGAGGTGGCCCGCCTCATCAACGGCGCCGTTCTTCCCGCCGGCCAGCACCAGGCCGCCTGGGATGCGGGACGGCAAGCCTCCGGCCTCTACCTGGCCGTGCTGGAGGCGGGCGGTACGCGCGACGAACTGAAGCTGATGTTGATGAAATAGCCATCCTCCGACGGCAACTCGCCAAAGGCCGCCCGCAGGGGCGGCCTTTTCATCTCCCCGCGGGTCCCGTGCCGCAGGGACGAGACCTGCCGATAGGTGACATGGCGGCCAGGGTGTGGAACCGGACGGGGAACGCGAGCTTCGCCTTCATCGCGACCCTGGTCGACGGGGACGACAACATCTTCGGCAGCACCGGCGCAAGCCGGGAGTTGTGGGCGTCCAGCCGATGGACGGTGTCATCGACCTGAGTTACAATGACCCATGGCCACCCCGTGGACGAAGCACGTGGGGGCAAGCACCACACACCAGATCATGGAGCCATCATGGAACTCTTGAAGGGATTGGGCAGGGGCGTCGGCACTTTGCTGTTGGTGACGAGCCTGCTCCTGGCAGGCTGCGAGAGCGACAGCGACGACGACAACGGCGGCGGCAGCGCACCGACGGGCGTCTGGCAGTACACGGAGATGCAGGGCAGCACGACTGTCTCCCAACAGACCCTGCAGATCAACAGCAATGGCACCTGGGTCAACGTGATGGCGGATTACGTGGACGAGGAGTGCATGAGCTTCAACGGGTCCTGGACGGCCGACGAGGACAGCATCCACAGCACCATGGGCAGCCTGACCTGGGTCATGGCCTACGCCCACAGCGGCAATACCCTCACCATCATCGATCCGCAGGGCGGCCCCACCGCCTACACGCGGATCAATGCCATGGTCAGTTGCGACGACTACGACTTCGGCGGCACGGGCGATCTCTGGAGCGGCACGCTGAGCGCCACCGTGGGAGGCACGGCGATGACGTTCAGCACCTTCATCTACGGCGGCAGCGACAGCGGCATCCTGGCCTTTTGGGGCAACGGCGGCACCCGCCAGCTGCAGTTCAACGTGATGGGCGACCAGCCCGGGACCTATCCGCTGGGCACCAGCAACATGGCCATCTACGTGCCGGACACGGCCACGCCCACCGTCCTGTTCACCACAGTCATGGCCCTGGCCGAGGGCACGCTGACCCTCTCCACGGTCACGGCCACCCACATCGCAGGCACCTTCAGTTTCACCGCCATGAACGTGGGCACGATGCAGACGGTGCAGGTCACAAACGGCGTGGTGGACATCACGCGCAACTAGCCGGCAGCACAATCAGGGGGGCCGCGGCGGCCCCCCGCTCATTCGAGGTGGACCCGCTCAGACGTCCGGGGTAGCGCCGGCGGGGCGGTGGCTGCCGTCGCACCAGGGGAACTTGCCGCTCCGTCGGCAGCCGCAGACGACCACGGCCCCGGCGCGCTCGCAGGCGTGCAGCAGGGGGCGGTCCTCCGAGCCCTTGTGGGCGCCGTCGCAGAAGGGCAGGTTCTGGCTGCGCCCGCAGGTGCAGAAGGCGTAGGTCTTCTCTTCAAGCTCCAGGCGGATCGGTCCGTGATGGTTCATCCGTCATCCCCTTCCTTTTGATTCCCATTGACAGCGTGGCTGCGGATGCCATCGCCCGCCCCGCTTGCCACCAGCTGAAGGTCCAAGCCCGACAGGCTGCTAGTAGCGCTGCCGGTAGTGCAGAAGGACGCGGGGATCCCCACGCAGGGCCCCCGCCTCGCGCAGCGGGTCGAAGACCAGCTCCCCCGTGAGGCTGAGGTTGCGGCTCACCTCGTAGTTCAGGTTGCAGCGCTGGAAGACCCGCACCAGGCTGCGTCCCTCCACCGGGGTCGAGGCCACCAGCTGCCCCGTCCAGCTGGCGAAGGTGCGCCGGCTGACCGTCTTGCCCAGGATGACGCGCGTCCCCTGCAGATAGTCGAGGTAGGATTGGCTCACCCGCTCCTGCGTGCTCTGGGCCGAGAGCAATTCCTCCACCGTGTTGCGCAACACGGGCAGGAAGATGCGCACCTCGTCCAACCCCAGCCGGCGACGGATGCGGCTCTCGATCGGGCGCAGCGGGATCTCCCAGAATCCGGCCACCACATCGGGCAGGAGGGACTCGATGGAGGCGCCGGGATCATAAGGGTTGAGCCCCATCTCCACCAGCAATTCCTCCTGGCCGCGGGTGAAGACATCCTGGCCCTGGGACTGCCCGCCCACCAGCTCCACCCGGATCTCGTCCCATCGTCCGCGCAGTTGGCGGTTGCCCAACTCGTCCTCGGCACTGAACTGGAGGCCCACCTGGCGGGCATCCTGGCTGAAGAGGGACTGCAGGCCGGGGTCGTCCGTCGCCCGCATCACGTTGTGCACGGCCCGGCCCCAGACCACGGGCAACAGGGTTGAGGCGTCGAAACTGAGGCCGGCCTCCTCCACCTCGAAATCCTTGTCAAGGAAGAGGACGGTGCCGCGCGAGCAGGTGATGTCGCCCGCCAGACGGAAGCTCTCGTCGTCGATCTGTCCCGTGATGCGCAGGGGCTGGATGGTGGGATCGAGATAGAGGTCCAGCGTGATGCGGTCCAGATAGCCCTTGACCAGGTCCATCACGGGCGTGTCGTCGAAGCCCTGCAGCTTGCGCCAGTAGTTGATGTTGCGTCCGCCCTGCAGGGCGAGGTCCCACTCGATGGAGTTGAGCAGGGAGATGGTGGCGGCCAGCAGGGGGGTGGGCGCTTCGTCGCCCTTGATGAAGGGATAGGTGAACTCGGCGTGGTCCACCTGGGCCCGGCCGCGGACCTGGGGCCGCTCCATCGGTCCGGCCACGAAGAATCGTTCGCCCGCCGCCGCACCCAGCAGGACGACCCGGGCGCTCCAGTCCGGCTCCATCAATCCCGGCAGGTTCAGCTCAATGGCTCCCGGTTGTCCGCGCGGATCCAGGGTCTCCAGCACCAGCACCCCCAGATCCAGCTCAGGCCGCTCCAGCGCCCAGGAATCAAGGGCATGTCCGTCCGCCACCGCTTCCCAGGTGTTGCCGATGCGCAGGCGCGTGTCGCCCACCCTCGCATCGCAGCGCTCGATCACCAGCCGGCCACCCTGGATCTCCAGGCGGGCCTCCAGGTCGCGCACCCGCCGGAAGACCGAGGCCATCCCCAGACTGCCCCGGCGCAGTTCGAGGCGCCCATCGCGTATCTGCGGCTCCAGCAGGCCGCCGCCCAGGCCCAGGCGCAGATCTCCCCGTCCCGAGGCATGGTGGAAAAAGCGGGACGGGGTGCCCGACGAGGTGACGGTCAGTGGATGGAGCAGATCGCCGACGATGGACAGGTCCAGGTCCAGCTCGCCGGCGCCGAAGGGCAGGTCGCCCCGCAGGTCCAGCCGGAGCGGAGCCGCGCCGCCGCGGGCCAGCACCAGGCTGTCCAGGGAAATGCGTCCGGGCGTGGTCCCGCGTGACAGGCTGAGGCTCAGCTCGTCGAAGGTGAGACCGCCCAGTCGCGGCTCCGCCACCTGGAGCCTGCCTTCCAGCCCCCTGTTGCGGCCCGCCGCGAAATCGACCCGCAGGTGGCCGGTGGCTCTTCCCCTCAGCCAGAAGGGCCGGCCGGCCGCGCCCAGTTCGCCCAGGTCGCGATTCAACAACTGCAGCAGCAGTTCGCGCGGCCCCTGGCCCAGGCTCCAGAAGAGGTCCAGGCTGGCCCATTCCACGCCGTCCAGGCTCAGGCTGCCCCGTTCCAGGCGGGCCACCTGGCGGTCCACCGTCAGGTCCGCCCACAGCCGGCCATGGCGGTCCAGCAGACGCTGGCGCCACTCCAGGCCGCCCCGGAAGCCCAGGCTGTCCAGGCTGCCCTCGCCGGCGGCCAGCAGGCTAAGGATGCCCGGATCCGCCGGGGCGGGATCCTCCATGAGCAAGTCCCAGAAAGGGGCCAGCGGCAGATCGTCCGCCACCAGCTCGGCCATGTAGCGCCGCTCGTCCAGATCCAGCCAGCCGCTCAGGTCCATGCCTTCCAGGCGAAAGACCAGCAAGTCCAGCCGCCGGCCCGCCAGGGACGCCCGCAGGCGGCCCTCCAGCCGGCTGCCGCGCCAGCCCTCCAGCGCCAGGTCGGCCTCCAGCGTGCGGAGGCTGTCCGACCAGGCCAGCTGTCCATCCAGCACGGCGCGCCGGCCACGCAGCGCCAGATCAGCGTGGGCCTCCGTCTGCAGCCCGGCGCCCTCCAGGCGGATCAGGCCCGCCAGGTCCTCCGGCAACTGGAAGGTGCGCAATCCCAGCAGCCCACCCAGGATGCCGCCTTGCACGGCCAGCTCCGCCTCCCAGCGGCGTGCCGCGCCGTCCAGCCACTGCAGGCGGCCCAGGGATCCGCCTCCCGGCCGCCTCAAGTCGAGTTCGCCCTCGGGCAGGTGGCCGTCCATCAATTGACCCGCGACCAGCCCGCCTTGCACATCGAGCAAGGGCAAGCCCGCCCGGCTGAGGCCGCCCGTCGTGCCTCCCGAGCTCAGCCGCCACCCTTTTCCGCCCCGCTCCGCGCGCAGGTCCAGGCGCAGGTCGGCCCGCACGCTGTCGGCCAGGAGGCCGCGCAGGCGCGGCAGGCTGTCCAGCTCAACGGCCAGGCTCGCCCCCAGTTCAACGGCCAGGGCGTCGCCCCGACCCGCCAGGACGGCCCTGCCTCTTGCCTGCAGACCCGGCCCGTGCTGCCACCACAGCCGGTCCAGGACCAGGCGGCCGGGCACCCAGCTGCCGTCCAGCTCAGCTTCGCCCAAGGCCTTTCCCGCCAGTCCAAGACCCCGCGCCCGCAAGGCCAGCTCCACGCGGGGCTCCTTCTGCCAGCGACCGCGGGCAAGCAGGTCCAGCTGTCCGTCCAGCGCGGGCCAGGCGCCCGCCGCGGTGATGCCCGCCCCGGCCCCCATCCGGCCCAGGTCCAGGCCCGCCGCGCGCAGCCAGCCGGCGGATCCCTCCAGCCGCCAGGGCAGGGCCGCTTGGAACTCAAAGTCCTGTTCCTGCCAGACCAGCCGCCCATCCTTGAGACGCAGGCTGTCGGCGCCGACCTGCAAGGCGCACGCCCCCCGCAGGGTGCCGCCCGCGGCCAGCCGCATCTCCTCCAACACCAGGTCGCCGTGGCCGGCCAGGGAATCCAAGCTCCCGGCGCGCAGCCGTCCGCCCATGTCCAGCGAGCCGCGCCAGGTGAACTCCTCCACGCCGGGCAGCCAGGCGGAGGGCCGCGTCGACTGGCGCAGACTGTCCAGGGTGAGATGGAAGCTGCCGTCGAGGGCGGCGGGGTCCAGCTCCATGCCGGCGTGGAAGGCTTGGTGGCGGTTGCCGAGCAGGCGGCTGCGCAGCAGCAGCTCCTGCACCTGGCCGCGGCGGATGACCAGGCCTTCCAGATCCTCCACCAGGACCAGATCATCCCCGGCGGAACCCTGCCAGAGGATCCTTCCCCCACGGAGCCGGATCTCCGGCAACTGGGCGAGGGTGGAGGCGTGCTGCTTCAGCCAGGGGAGCCAGTCGGCTTGGCCGGGGGCGGCCTCCCGCCGGGCCA
Organism: bacterium; assembly: GCA_030685015.1. Lineage (NCBI taxonomy): Bacteria > bacterium. The sequence continues at coordinate 106,191 of JAUXWS010000067.1, read as the reverse complement.
GGAGCAGGCTGTCGGCCCGGAGGGAGAAGTCCGCCACTTCCACCCACTCCAGCGCGGCCAGCAGGCGGGCCGGCGATTTGAGCCAGGAAAGCGGCCCCAGGCGCAGGCGGGCCGAGCGGCTTTCCAGGCGCAGACCGCCTCCCGGCAAGGTGAAGGCCAGGCCGCGCAGGTCCAGCCCCACCCAGGCGGGGTGCAGCTCCCGCAGCGCCACGTCCTCCAGTCCGCGCGCCTCGAGGCGGGCGAGCAGGTCCCGCCGCAGGTGCTCGTCCAGATCCAGCAGGTGCCAGGCGGCCAGAAATCCCAGGATGCTTAGTGCGGGAACCAGCGCCAGGACCAGGATCCAGCGCCGTGGCCTCATGGCTGAAGCTGCTCCGAAGTGCGGCCGAAGCGCCGCTCCCGACCGGCATAGGCGGCCAGGGCCCGCTCCAGTTCCTCCCGGCGGAACTCGGGCCAGAGCTTGTCGCTGATGTAGAGCTCGGTGTAGGCCAGTTGCCAGAGCATGAAGTTGGAGAGGCGGTACTCGCCGCCCGTGCGGATGAGCAGGTCGGGGTCGGGCAGGCCGGCCGTGAAGAGCCGCGCGGCGAAGGCCGCCTCGTCCACCGTCTCGACCCCTTCCGCCAACAGGCGGTTGACGGCGCGGAGGATCTCCTGCCGCGCGCCGTAGGAGAGGGCCAGGTTGAGGATGAGCCCCTCGTTGTGGCGGGTGAGGGCGATGGCCTGCTCCATGCCCTGGCGCGCCCGGACCGGCAGGTCCTCCAGGCAGCCCATGGCCCGCACCTGGACCTTGTTGGCGTGGAGGCGGTCCGCCTCGGCGCTGATGGTGCGCATGAGGAGGCTCATCAGGGCGCGCACCTCCATGGGCGGGCGCCGCCAGTTCTCGGAGCTGAAGGTGTAGAGGGTGAGCACCTGGATGCCCAGCTCGCCACAGACCTCCACCACCTCGCGGACGGAGTGGATCCCCTCGCGGTGGCCGGCCACCCGGTTCATGCCCCGGGTGCGGGCCCAGCGTCCGTTGCCATCCATGATGATGGCCACGTGGCGGGGAAGGTCGGGCCGCTGGGATGCGCGGCCGGCGCGGGGCGTCATGGGTGACGGCACCTCTTCAACGCGGATGCGCGGCCGGCGGTCCTCCCGCCGTGCCGCGCCGCTTCCGCCTGTGGTTCCTGTCTATTGACCGTCGGACATCAAGGCCTTGCCCCGGACGATCTTGTCCTTGTCGCCCGTGCGGATCAGGGAGACACCCAGGTTGAACTTGAGACCGGCGTTGTCCGGCTGCAGGCCCAGGCACTTCTCGAAGTATTCCGCCGCCTTGGCGGGATCCTGCTCCTCTTCCGGCAGATCCTGGAAATAGAGGACGGCCATGGAGTACCAGCTGTCGAAGAGCAGGTCCGGGCGGTCTCCGGCCAGCGCCTCGATGCGGTTGAAGGTCTTGATCGCCTGGTGGGGTTCCTCCATGTCCCGATAGAGGAGGGCCAGGTTGTAGACCAGCATGGGATCGTTCGGGTCGAGTTCGATGGCATCGTCCAGGAAGGTGATCGCCTCGCTCATGAGGCGGCGCCCCTCGGGCGGGACAGCTCCTTCGGCGTCCTTGAGGGCCAGGCCCTGCTGGATGCGCACCTTGCCGGCGTAATTGAGCAGGTCGGCGTTGCCCTTGTTGTGCCGCAGCGCCTCGTCGACCGTGGCGCGGGCCTGGTCGTAATGGCGCGAGTTGTAGTGCAGCTGCGTCAGGACGATGGCGTAATCGACCGAGTCCGGGTAGGCCGCCACCAGCTGGGCGTAGGACTCCGCGGCCTTCTGCAGCAGGGGGAAGCCTTCCTGGTCGGCGTGCAGGGAGTTGAACTCCGTGATGTAGAGATCCCCCATCCGCTTGTGGAACTCCACGTGGTCGGGCAGGATCTCCAGCGCCGTGGCGATGCGGTCGCGCGCCTGGCGGAAATGGTCCACCACCGCCGCGCTGTCCCCCGCCGCCAGGTTCTCCTCGGCCAGATGCGTCTGCTCGATGGATCCGTTCCACAGGCCCATCCACAGCTGGTCGATGACGATGGAGGCCTCTTCCTTGTACTTGCTCCTGTCCTTCTCCTTGTCAAGGCACTGGTCGATCTTGGCGAAGGCGCGGCTCATCTCCGGCCAGCGCTTCTGTTCGGCGTAGATCTCCACCAGGCGGGCGTAGACCTGAGCCTCGCCCGTGCCCTTCGCATCCGCCTTCTCGTACCAATCGAGGGCCTGCTTGACGTCCCCCTGGTTGAAGTAGGTGTTGGCGCTGCGCAGCTCCATGGATTTGCCCGCCATCGCCGCGCAGTTCATCAACAACAGAGCCAGGAGCGTCGCCAGGACGCCCGGGACCATATGCTTTCTCATGAATCCGTCTCCCTTGCACAGGTGCCATCGGCCGCCGCCCGTCGCTGCGTGTCCAGCGCGTCCCGGATGCTTCCGGCAAAGGGCGCGCGCAGCAGGCCGGCTTCCGTCACAATATCTTGAATCAAGTCCGCGGGCACCACATCAAAGGCGGGGTTCCATGTGGCGGCGTCCCGCGGCGCCCAGCGGCAGGACCCGTGGCCCAGCAGCTCGGCCCCATCCCGTTCTTCGATGGGAATGGCCTCCCCGTCCGGGCAGGCCGGGTCGATGGTGGAAAGGGGAGCCACCACCCGGAAAGGCACGCCGTGGGCTTTGGCCGCCAGCGCCAGGCCATAGCTGCCCACCTTGTTGGCCGTGTCCCCGTTGGCCGCGATGCGGTCCGCCCCCACGAAGACGCCGTCCACCCCCAGGCGACGCATGGCGAAGGCCGCCATCGAATCCGCGATGAGACGGGCGCGCACCCCCGCCTCGGCCAGCTCCGGCATGGTGAGGCGGGCGCCTTGCAGCAGGGGTCGCGTCTCGTCCACCAGCACCTCGAAATCCAGGCCGCGGCGGCGCGCCTCGATAAAGACGGCCAGGGCCGTGCCCACCCCGCCCGTGGCCAGCGGTCCGGCGTTGCAGTGCGTCAGGTAGCGGCCCCCCGGACGGATGAGATCGGCGCCCAGCCGTCCCATGGCGCGGCCGGCGGCGCGGTCCGCCTCGTGCAGGCGCCGCGCCTCCTCCTCGGCCCGCCCGGCCCACTCGAGCGCGGGCCGTCCCTCCAGCCGGTCCAGGACCTGGGCCACGCCCCAGGCCAGATTGACGGCGGTGGGGCGCGCCTCCGCCACCTGCCGGGCCAAGTCGCGCACCCGCTGCCGATAGTCGGGCCGGGTGCCGGAGCCGGCCTCGCGGCAGGCGAGGGCCACGCCCCAGGCGCCGGCCAGGCCCAGGGCGGGCGCGCCGCGCAGGGCCAGGACGGCGATGGCTTCGGCCAGGGCGGCCACCGTCTCCAGGCGGCGGCTCTCCCGGCGGTCGGGCAGCAGGCGCTGATCGATGATCTCGAGGGCGCCGTCCCGCCAATGCAGCGCTTCCATCACGTCAGCGAGTAGCTCGTGAGGTCGGTGAAGCGGGCCAGGCGCTCCGCCAGTTGACCGGGGGTGACGGCCAGCAGACGGTCGAGACTGAAGGCCTCGACACTGAAGCTGGCCAGGGCCGAGCCGCGGATGACGGCGCGGCGCAGCGTCTCGTCGTCCACCCGTCCGTCGGCGGCCAGGGAGCCGACGAAGCCGCCGGCGAAGGTGTCGCCCGCCCCCGTGGGGTCCACCACCTGCTCGAGGGGAAGGGCCGGGGCGGCGAAGAGGCGCTCCCCGTGCCCCATGAGGGCGCCGTGCTCGCCCTTCTTCACCACCACCGTGCGCGGCCCCATCGCCTGCAGGGCCCGCATGGCGGGCAGGAGGGCGCGCCGGCCCGTGATCTGGCGGGCCTCCTCGTCGTTGACAATGAGGATGTGGCTGCGCGCGATGACGCGGACCAGGTCGGGCAGGGCCATGTCGATCCACAGGTTCATCGTGTCGGTGACGACGAGGGCGGGGGCCTCCATCTGATCCAGCACGTCCAGTTGCAGGCTGGGCTGGATGTTGGCCAGGAAGAGCACGGGGCGGCGCCGGGCGGCGGCCGGGATGCGCGGCCGGAACTCCTGGAAAACGCCCAGCTCGGTGAAGAGCGTGTCGCGGCCGATCAGGTCGTCGTGATAGCGCCCGCCCCAACGGAAGGTGCGGCCGGGCACGTTCTCGAGGCCGTCCAGCGAGACGCCCAGCTCCCTCAGCGGCTCCAGGCTGGCCCGGGGGAAATCCTCCCCCACCACGCCCACCACCAGGACCGGCGCGTAGCGGGCGGCGGCGGCGGCGAAGTAGAAAGCGCTGCCGCCCAGGACCTCCTGGACGCGGCCATGGGCCGTCTCGATGCTGTCCAGGGCGGTGGAGCCAACGACCAGTATCTCCTGCGGCATGTCATCTCCCGGCCGGACTGATTGCCTGGTGATTGCAGGGAAGGGCGGCCGGGCTCAGGCGCGCCGGGCCGGCTGGCGCTTGCGCGCGGGCTGGCTGCGGCGCCGCTCCAGATCCTCGCGCGCCGCCTTGAGGGTGCCGGCCGTGCCCGAGGCGGGGTCCACCTCCAGGCGCAGGGCGTCGCACCACAGCCGCTCCAGGTTGTAGTGGCGGCGCTTCTGCGGTTGGAAGCAGTGGAAGATGACGTCCACGAAGTCGACCACCATCCACTCGTCGGAGTCCTTCTCCGAGACATGGGCCCGCTCGCCCAGGTCGCGGGCTTGGTCCATGACGAAGTCGGTGATCGCCCGCACGTGCATGCCCACCTGGCCGGTGGAGATCACGAAGAAATCCGTCGTGTCCGTCAGGCCCCGCAGATCCAGGATCACCACGTCCTCGGCCTTCTTGGCCCACGCCATCCGCGCGATGCGTCGCGCCAGGTGGATGCCTTTCACGTCCTGGTCCTCATCGTTTGCCCATGACGGGCAGCTTGCGGTAGTCGGCTCCCATGATCAGGGTCAGATCCACGTCCACCAGGTTGGGATCGGCGGCATAGCTGATCCGGGCGGAGGAGAGGCCCAGGTCCTGGGCCAGCCGGAGGGAGGGCGCCGGATCCTTCACCCGGCTGACGATGCGCGTCTTGTCCAATGGCTCGCGGGCGTTGCCCGTCTCGCGGACGTCGTAGCGCAAGCGGCGCAGGCCATCGGCGGCCTGGGCCGCCACCAGCCGCACGCCGGTTCCGTTCAATACTTGCAGGCGGATGCCCGGACGGGCGTCCTCGGGGGCCGCCTGGGCCTGGGCCTCCGCCTCGGTGGGCGGCGCCGGGCTGAGGGGCTCCTCCCGGCCGGCCAATGTCCCTGTGGCGACGGCCGGGGCCGGCTCCCCCCCCCTCTCCGGGGCGGACTCCGGCAAGCGATCCGCCACGTCCTCCACCATGGCCTGCCCACGCTGGAGCAGGTCTCCCGCCTCGTCCTCCAGATCCTTGACGGGCAATCGGTTCCACAGGAACATGATGAAGGCGAGGTTGGCCAGGCCGATCACCAGGGCGCTCCAGGCGGCAAGGGAGGTCCAAAAAGCTCCCCCCGCACCGTGGGAGCCGGATGAAGAGGCGGCGGTACGACGGATGGACATGGAATCAGGCTCTCGTGCGCTGGATCACTCGGTGAAGCCCCAGCCGTCCATGGGCGAGGACCAGCCACCCGGCCAGGAGCGGCGCGGCGCCAGCCCGCGCGAGGCGGACAGGCGCATCTCCAGGTCGTCGGTGGGGCGCCAGCGCAGTTCGGCCCCGCCCACCAGGTTCTGGCCGGTGGCGCCGGGCATCACACTGTTGTGGAAGATGCTGTTGACCCCCACCTCGACCCTCATGTCCAGGGTGCTGGACAGCTGATAGTCCAATTGGTTGAGGTAAAGGCCGGCGCCGACGGCGCCGCCTCCGCCGCTGGCAAAACCCATCTCGACGGACTGGCGGATCTGCAGGCGGTTCGGGTCGAGCAAGGGCCCCTGCAGGTTGAGGCCCACGCCAGGTTGGAGGACCATGCCCGCCAGGGGCTGGACCTCGGCCCGATCCTTGAATTGGGCGTGCGCGGCCAGCGCCAACAGCGCGACCAGCAGGCCCCGCATGATGTTCTGACCGGTCATGCGGAACTCCTTCTCGTTGACAGTGTTCATGATAGCGCTTTTTGACGGTTCCCGCCGCCGGCGCGGCGCCTCAGCTCGGCCTCCACCGCGGCCAGCTGCTCCACTGTGTTGATGCCATGGATCTCGGCCGGATCCTCCGTCGGCAGGGCGGAGACGGGCAGGTCGTCCTCCACCAGGAAGCGGATGATGTCCGTCAGGTACAATTCCCCCTGGGCGTTGTCCGGCCGCAGGCGGTCGATGCAGGCGAAGAGGCGCTCCGTGTTGAAAAGGTAGATGCCCGAGTTGATCTCGGACACGCCACGCTCCTCCTCGCTGGCGTCCTTGTGCTCCACGATGCGGGCGACGCGGCCGGCGGCGTCGCGCAGGATGCGTCCGTAGCCGGTGGGATCGGCGAAGATGGCGGTCAGGACCGTGGCGGCGCAGCCCCCGTCCTCGTGGTGCCGACGCAGGGCCCGGAGGGTGTCGGCCCCCAGCAGGGGCACGTCTCCCGACAAAACGAGGACATCCCCCCCGTGCCCGGCCATGGCCTCCCGACACATCTGTACAGCATGTCCCGTGCCCCTCTGCTCCGCCTGGACGGCGAAGGTGACCCCCCGGGCGCCCACGGCGGCCATCACCGCCTCCCGCTGATGCCCCACCACCACCACCTGATGGCGGGCCCCCACCGCGTCGGCCTGGTCCAGCACCCAGTCGATGAGGGGCCGGCCCAGGCAGGGGTGCAGCACCTTGGCCAGGTCCGATTTCATGCGCGTGCCCTTGCCGGCGGCGAGGACGATGACCGAGAGTTCCAGTGCCACGGCCTTCCTTTCCTGACTTTCAATCCCCGTGCTTGGTCGTCACCCGCATGTTGTCGATGAGGCGCACGGCGCCCACCCGGGCCGCCGCCAGCAGCACCAGTTCGCGCTCCCCGCCTCCGTCCGGCGCCTCGCGCCATTGGGGCCGCTCCGGAACCCCGGCCAGGGAGCCCAGGGTCGACCAGTCGGCCACATGCAGGTAGTCGAGGGTCAGCGCGGCTTCGCGGTCCAGCTCCGCCCTCATCAGATCCAGGGCGTGCCCGGCCCCGGCCCCGGCCGCGAGGGCGTCGCGCCCCAGGCGCAGGGCGCGACTGATGGCCAGGGCGCTGCGGCGATCCTCCGGTCCCAGGTGGACGTTGCGGCTGCTCATGGCCAGGCCGTCCGCCTCGCGCAGGGTGGCGCCCTCCACCACCTCCACCTCCAGATCCAGGTCACGGATCATGCGCCGGATCAGCCAGAGCTGCTGGGCGTCCTTGGCCCCGAAGGCGGCGACCCGGCAGCGCGTCCACAGGAAGAGCCTTAGCACGATGCTGAGCACGCCGCGGAAGTGGCCCGGCCGCGTGGCGCCGCAGTAGCGGTCGGCGACGGGACCGGGCGTCACCCAGGTGGAGAAGCCGGGCGGGTAGACCTCGGCCGCCGCCGGCGCCAGCACGCCGTCCACGCCCGCCTCGCGGCAAAGGGCCAGGTCGCGCTCCAGGTCGCGTGGGTAGCGCTCCAGATCCTCGGCGGGCCCGAACTGGGCGGGGTTGACGAAGCTGCTCAGCCACAGGCTGTCACAGCGCCCGCGCAGGGCCCGCACCAGGGAGAGGTGGCCCTCGTGCAGATAGCCCATGGTGGGGACCAGGCCGATGCGCCGGCCCTGGCGCTCCAGTCCACCGGCGTGGCTCTGCATCTCCCGGATGCTGGTCAGCAGCTCCACCGCGTGCTCCCTTGCCTGGTCATCCCAACTGCCCGTGGGTCTCCGGCGGACGGCCGTCGCGTCCGGCGAAGGCCCTCAAATCTCCTCCGGTCCCGGGAAGTTCCCCTCCCGCACCGCCAGGCCGTAGGCCTCCACCGCGGCGCGCACCTCGGCGGCCAGGGAAGCGAAGCGGCGCGCGAAGGCAGGCTGCAGTTCCTCATAGAGCCCCAGCATGTCCATGTTGACCAGCACCTGGCCGTCGCAATCCGATCCGCTGCCGATGCCGATGACGGGAATGGCCAGGGAGGCCGTGATGCGGGCGGCCAGGCCCGGTTCCACCTTCTCCAGCACCAGGGAGAAACAGCCCGCCTCTTCCAGCAGGCGCGCCTCCTTGAAGAGCCGCTCCGCCTCGGCGGCGCCCCGGCCGCGCTGCCCCCACCCGCCCAGGCGGTGGATGCTCTGGGGGATCAGCCCCAGGTGGCCCATGACGGGGATGCCGCAGTCCACCAGGCGGCGGATCGTCTCCAGCACCGGGCGGCAGCCCTCCACCTTGACGGCCTGGGCCCCGCCCTCGGCCAGCATGCGGCCGCAGTGACGCAGGGCCTCGTCCGCGTTCCCCTGCACGCTGAGGAAGGGCATGTCGGTGACAAGGAGGGCCCGCTCCACGCCGCGGCGCACGCAGGCCGTGTGGTAGACCATCTGCTCGACGGTCACGGCCAGGGTGTCGGGGCGCCCGCCGTAAACCATGCCCACGCTGTCCCCCACCAGGATGAGGTCCACGCCGGCCTGGTCCTCCAGCCGCGCGAAGAGGGCGTCGTAGGCGGTGAGGGCGACGATGCGCTCGCCCTTTTCCTTCATCCGGCGCAGGCCGGTGGTGGTGAGGGCGCGGCCCCGTCCTTCCTTCGACATCGCAACCTCCCTCAGGCGGAGTCCCGGGCGGAGCGGATCCAGCCGCCGCCCAGCACCTGGTCGCCCTGGTAGAACACCACACACTGCCCGGGCGCGATGGCCCGCCGCGGCCGGGCGAAGCGCACCTCGGCCACGCCTTCCCGCACCCTCACCAAACAGGGGCTGCCCGGATCACGGTAACGGATGGCGGCCTGGCAGGACAGCTCCCCGCCCGGCTCTTGCACCAGCCAGTTGAGACCGTCGGCCGTGAGCATCGACTGGTAAAGATCCTGCTCCTTCGCCAAGTGGACACGCCCCGTGGCGGCATCGATGCGGCTGACATAGTGGGGCCGGCCCAAGGCCAGGCCGAGGCCCCGCCGCTGACCCACCGTGTAGGCCGCCACCCCGTCGTGGCGGCCCAGCACCGCGCCGTCCGGCCCCACCACCTCGCCGCCGCCGGCGGCAGCGGCGGCCACCGGATCGTGGTGGCGCAAGAAGCGGACATGGTCGCCGTCCGGCACGAAACAGATGTCCTGGCTCTCCGCCTTGTCGGCCACGCTCAGACCCAGGCCGCGCGCCAAATCGCGCACCTGGGCCTTCTCCAGCCCGCCCAACGGGAAGAGGGTGCGGGCGAGACGCTCCCGCTGGATGCCCCACAGCGCGTAGCTCTGGTCCTTGTCGCGCGAGGCGGCGCGCCGCAGGACCCAAGCCGCCCCTTCCCGCTCCACGCGGGCGTAGTGGCCGGTGGCGATCGCCTCCGCCTCGACCTGCGCGGCCCTCTGCCAGAGGTGCTCCCACTTGAGGCGCGTGTTGCAGAGGACGCAGGGGTTGGGCGTGCGGCCGGCGAAATACTCGGAGGCGAAGACGTCCATCACGTCGCGGCGGAACTCGGCGGACAGATCGACCACCTGGTGGGGAATGCCCAGGCGGTCGCAGACGCGGCGGGCGTCGCTGTAGGCGCGCAGGTCGCAGCAACCCCGCTCGGCCGTCACGGTTCCCGTGTCGAGATGACCGTGCAGCTTCATGGTGAGGCCGACCACCTCGTGGCCCTGCTCCACAAGCAGGGCGGCGGCCACGGCGCTGTCCACCCCGCCGGACATGGCCACCACCACGCGCCCCCGGCGGCTCACTGGGTTCCCCGCAGGCGGGCGGCGTGCTCCAGAAGGCGGGCGGCGGCGTAGTCCAGATCCTCCTCCGTCGTATCGCGTCCCAGCACCAGGCGGATGGTGCCCTTGGCCTGGCGTCGGCTGAGCCCGGCGGCGAGCAGCACATGGCTGGGCTCGATGCTGCCGGTGTGGCAGGCGCTGCCGCTGCTCACGGCGATGCCGTCCAGGTCCAGGGAGAGGAGCAGGGCCTCGCCCTCCACCTCCTCGAAGCAGAGGGAGAAATGGCCGGGCAGCTGGTCCGCGGCGGCGCCGTCGCCCAGGAGGCGCAGACCGGGCGCCCCCGCCAGGCGCGCGCCCAGGCGGCGGGACAGGGCGCGCAGCCGCACCCCCGCCTCGACGCGGCCGCTCTCGGCCAGCTCGATGGCCAGACCCAGCCCGACGAGGCCCGGCACATTCTCGGTGCCGCCGCGCCGCCCCCCTTGCTGCAGGCCCCCTGTCTGCCGGGGCCGCAGGGCGGTGCCGCGCCGCACGTAGAGGAAGCCCGCGCCCTTGGGGCCGCCGAACTTGTGGGCACTGCCGCTGAGCAGATCGATGGGGACTTCGTCCACCCGCACGGCCAGTCGTCCCAGGGCCTGCACGGCGTCGGTGTGGAAGGGCGCGCCGTGCCGTCGGCACAGCCCGGCCAGGGCCGGCAGCTCATTGATGGAGCCCAGCTCGTTGTTGGCCCAGATGATGCTGACGAGGCCCACGCCCCCCTGCTCCAGCACCCACGCCAACTTTTCGGGATCCACCCGCCCACGCCCGTCCACCGGCAGGCGGATCACGCTCCGGCCCTCCGCCTCGAGGTCCGCCGCCGTGTCCAGCACGGCGGCATGGTCGGCGGCGGAGACGACCAGGGAGCTGGCCGCGGGCAGGCCGGCCAGGACACCGCGCAAGGCCAGATTGTCAGCCTCGGTGCCGCCGCTTGTGAAGACGATCTCCTCGGGCCGCGCCGCGCCGATCACGCCCGCCGCCTGATCGGCGGCGTCGTCCAGCAGGGCGCGCGCCCGCCGTCCGAAGAGGTGCCCGCTGGACGGGTTGCCGAAGGCTTCGCCGGCCAGGCGCAGCATGCCCGCCAGGACGCGGGAATCCAGGGGCGTGGTGGAGGCGTGGTCGAGGAAGACCTTTCTCATCCCCTTCCCTCGTCGCGACCGGCGGATCTTCCCGCTGCCGGGACCTGTCGGGCCCTAGCTGCTGCGGGGGCTTGCATCCATCGCGCTGCTGGAGCCGGGGAGATCCCCCGGCGGGTCCTTGTGGGATGGGCACGCATCCTGTCTTGGATGCGGGCCGCTGAAGGCGGAATGGATGGCCTGGCTCCCACTATCGACGAACTCCAGTCTACTGTTTTCCGAAATTTGTTGGTATTCCCTCCCACCGCCCCCCTCCCGCCCGGGGTTAATGCTGGGTTCTCCAGAAAGATCCCCGTACAGGGCCACGCGGGGAAACTTCTTCGAAGCGGTGTACCCTGCGGACCACAGCCGGTCCGCCGCCTCGCATTCCGCCCCCCTTCATGTCCAGGCAGCCTCGCACCCGGGCGAACCACTTGGCAGCGGGGCGCTCAACTTAGATAACCCGGCGCCGGGAGAGGCCCCGGCGGGGCCACCAGGACTCAGCGCCCATGCCAGCTCCAATCCAGTCGACCCCACACATTGCGGCGGCTGCGCACCGTCTCTCCCGCACCGTCGCGAACCCACTCCCACTGCAGATTGAGGGCCAGGCGGCCACCCGGGGCGACACGCTGCACGGCGAGAAGCGGCCCCTGGCGCCGCAGATGCCGAACCAGGTGGCTTGTCCGCCGCCCCTCGGCCGCCGACCAGCGCCAGTCCCGCCGCTCCACCCAATCCCAGCCCGGTTTGAGGGTCCAGCGGCCGCGCCGCCCTTCCAGCGCTCCCCCCGCCTGCCACTCTTGCGCCGAATCGGAGAGGCGTTCGCGGCCGTCCTGGCGCAGGAAGCTGCCGCCGTCCTCCTCCATCCAGCGCCCACCCAGCTCGCCCGCCAGGCGCCAGCCGTCCAGGCGGTCGGGGACGGGCAGCGGGTGACGGGCGCGCTCCGTCAGCAGGAGCCGCCGTTGGATCCAGCTGCGCGGTTGCAGGGGATCATCGAAATCGTAAAGCCGGTAGTCGGCCACCAGCACGCCCCGCCCGGCCAGGCGCCAGTCGCCCAGTGCCAGGCGGTGCTCGGCGGCGCTGCGCCAAGTGCGGTTGAGGTAGTTTGCCCGACTGCGGCTCGATTGCTGGTGCCGCTCGATGGCCAGGGTGAGGCCGCCTTCGAGGGCAACCAGGGAACCGCCCCCCAGGGCGTGGCTCCAGCGCAGGTGACCCTCGCGACGGGCCTGGTCCATGTAGTCGGGATCGCGTCGCACGGGGCCGGTGAAATCCGTGTCGCGGCGCCGGAGTTCCACGGCGCCCCTGGCCAGCAGGCTGTCCGCCGCCGGACTCCAGAGCAGGCGCGCCTCCAGCCGGTTGAGGGCGATGTCGCTCAGGGTGCGGCTGAGACGGCTCAGGGGTCCGTACTCGGTATCCTGTTGCTGGCGTTGGAAGGTGTAGGCGATGCTTGATTCCAGGCCGCCCTGCGTGAGAGAGGGCTCGGTGCGCAGTTCCAGGCCGCGGTCGAGCAACGAGCCCCGCGTGTCCAGGAGGGAGTCGGTCGCCGTCCGCGGCCGGCGATCCTGGTTGCGGCTCCAGGCCCGCAGATCGGCGGCGAGACGAGCCTGCCGGCCCAACCGCCCCCGAAAGCGGTCCTCCAGCGTGATCTCCAGGCCGCGCCGGCGCTCCAGCCTTTCCCGCAAGGGATCGGGGAAGGTGTCCTCACGCTGGTCGCGCAGAGCCAGCCGCGCCTCATGGACGGTGCCGTCTTGACCCTGCCAATCACTGCGCAGGGCAAGATCCAGCCGCTGATTGCGTCGCCGGCCCGGCGCCTCCAGCTGCCAGTCGCCACGCCCGGACAGGCCTGCGTCCTCACCCGGGCTGGTGGCGCCCAGTCCCAGGCGCAGACGGGGGCCACTGTCGAAGCCGGTCTGGCGGCGATCCTGCATCCAGCCTCCCAGCGCTTCGGCGTCCAGGAGGCCGGCGTGGCGCAGGCCGAGGTCCAGCGAGGAGGAGACCGTTTCGCGCAGGGAGCGACGCTCATTGAAGAGGGCCTGGCGGGCCGCCCAGCGCAGGCGCCAGGGTCCGTCCAGGCGGCGGGTGCCGTCCAGCGAGGCCTGCTCGAGGAGGCGGCGGCTGTCCCGGTTGTAGTCGCGGTAGCCCCCCCGCCATTCGGCGCGCAGATCAAGCCGCAGGCTGTCGCGGGGTCCGGCCAGGGCGTGTCCGAGGATAAGGCGCGAACTGTGGTCCTCCAGGCCCCGCAAGGCCTGGTGCTGTAGTTCCAGGGCTGGCAGGCGGCTGCTGGCCAGTCCGGCCAGGGCCGCCAGCAGCAGGCCGGGCAGCCAGCCACGCCGAGTGGGTTGGTATCGAGTGGGCGCGTGGCCGGTCGTCCGCCGCGGGCTCAAGGGCGCGGTGGCAGGTGCGGACGTGGGGGAGCTGGCCGTGAGACCCACCGTCCGGCTCACACCTGCGGTGGCGGGGCCGCGGCGCGCCGGCCCACCGGATCGGAGCCCGTCGGTTTGAAGAGGGCGCCGCCCGACACCACCAGCTTGACGGCCTCCTCCACGCTCATCTCCAGCAGGATGGTGTCCTCCTCGGGCACGAAGATGAGCACGCCGCTGGTGGGGTTGGGCGTGGTGGGGATGAAGAGGGAGAGCAGCCGGTTGTCCTGCTGCGGGCGCAGCTTCTCGCGCACCTCGCCCCCGGCCCGCCGGGTCAGGAAGCCGACGCACCAGGTCCCCCGGCGTGGATACTCCACCAGGACGGCCTGGCGGAAGAGTTCGCTCTTCGAGGTGACGAAGGAGTCCATGATCTGGCGCACGGCTCGCACCAGTTTGCTGAGGAAGGGGATGCGCTCGACGACGGCTTGGCCCAGCCGGAGCACCTGTCGGCCCAGGTAGTGCTGGGTCAGGAGGCCGACCAGGAGGATGAGGAGGGCGAGGAGGATGAATCCGAGCCCCGGGATGTAGGGGAGGCCCATGTCCCGCAGGATGCGCAGGATGATCTGGCCCAGCACTTGGTCCAGCCAGTTGAAGATGCCCACCAGCACCATGACCGAGATGGCCACCGGCGTGATGGTGAGCACGCCGGTCATGAAGATGTTGCGCAGGCGCTTGACCATGTCTCACTCCTTGGCGGTGGCCGTGTCCTCCGGCAGCACGACGCGAAACAGCTCCTCTCCCGGCCGGCCCATGCCCAGACGGCGGGCCTCCTCCTCCAGGGTGAAGGGATCGCCTGCCTGCAGCAGGCGGTTGCGCTCGCGGTACCAGACGATCTGCGTCTCCAGGTGCCGCGAGCGGGCATCCAGTGAATCCAGCGCACGGCGGAGGCGGGCGTGATCCAGGAGGCCGTGGTCGCGCAGGACGAACCACACCAGGGCCCCCGCCGCCGCCAGGGCCAGCAAGCTTCGCCCCAGGGCCGGCGACAGGGGCGCCCGCCCCCCTCCGGCCCGGCCAAGGAGAAAGGCGAGCGCCTGCTTGACGCGCTGCATGCGGTTCATCAGGTCCGCATCGTCTCCGGACCGGCATAGTGCGCCGCCTCGCCCAGCGTCTCCTCGATGCGCAGCAGCTGGTTGTACTTGGCGATGCGGTCGGTGCGGCTGAGGGAGCCGGTCTTGATCTGGCCGGCGCCGGTGGCCACCGCCAGGTCGGCGATGGTCGTGTCCTCCGTCTCCCCGGAACGGTGGCTGATCACGCACGTGTAGCCGTGGCGGGTGGCCAGGCGCATGGTGTCCAGGGTCTCGGTGATGGTGCCGATCTGGTTCAGCTTGATGAGGATGGAGTTGGCCACGCCCTTGTCCAGGCCCATCTGCAGCCGCTTGACGTTGGTGACGAAGATGTCGTCGCCCACCAACTGGATCTGCTTGCCCAGCTTGTCGGTCATCAGCTTCCAGCCCTCCCAGTCGTTCTCCGCCATGCCGTCCTCGATGGAGGAGATGGGATAGGCGGCGACCAGATCGGCCCAGTAGGCGACCATCTCCTTGGCCGTCAGGCTGCGCCCCTCGCCCTTCAGCACATAGCGCTTCTTCTTGGCGTCGTAGAACTCGCTGGCGGCCGGATCCAGGCAGATGAAGATGTCCTTGCCCGGCTTGTAGCCGGCGGTCTTGATCGCCTGCACAATGAGGTCGAGGGGCTCCCGGTTGTCCTTCAGGTTGGGGCTGTAGCCGCCCTCGTCACCCACGGCCGTGCCGTAGCCCTTGGCCTGGAGGACCTTCTTCAGCGCGTGGAAGGTCTCGGCCCCCATGCGCAGGGCTTCGGCAAAGGAGGAGGCGCCGGCCGGCTGGATCATGTACTCCTGGCAGTCCACGTTGTTGTCGCTGTGGGCGCCGCCGTTGAGCACGTTCATCATGGGGACGGGCAGCAGATGGGCGTGCACGCCACCCAGGTACTGGTAGAGCGGCAGGCCGGCGGCATCGGCGGCGGCGTTGGCCACCGCCATGGAGGCGCCTAGGATGGCGTTGGCGCCCAGCTTCTTCTTGTTGGGCGTGCCGTCCAGGCGGCAGAGCATGCGGTCGATCTCCACCTGGCTGGAGGCGTCCATGCCCAGCAATTCGGGCATGATGATGTCGTTGACATTCTCCACGGCCTTGAGCACGCCCTTCCCCAGGAAGCGCTGCTTGTCGCCGTCGCGCAGCTCCACGGCCTCGAACTGGCCGGTGGAGGCGCCGCTGGGGACGATGGCCGAGCCGAAAGCGCCATCGGCCAGGGACACCTCGACCTCGACAGTGGGATTGCCGCGGGAATCCAGCACCTCGCGGGCATGGACATCGAGGATCTCGAACATGGAACCCTCCAGGATGGATGACAGGATCAACCAAGGTCGGACACGGGGGCGGAGCGGGGTCAGATGCTGGTCTCCGCGCCGTTGCTCAGTTCGCGACGAAGGATCATCACCGTGGCGCCGCCACAGGGGCCAAGCCCGCAGGCCACCCAACCGTCGCGCTCCCGCTGGCGCAGGATCTTGTTCAGGGTGGCGTCGTCCCGCCCGGTGACGGCCACCACCTGATGGTCGTACTTGCGCGCCTCCCGCCGGACAATGATGCGCGGCCCGGTGACGTCTCCCAGGGCCGCCACGGTCAGCCCCTCGGCTTCGATCTCCTTGAGCAGGGATTCAAGCTCCCGCCGATCCGTGAAGGCGGCGTTCAGCACGCGGTGCGACATCAAGGGAATCCCCCGAGCTATGGCGAAACCATGGAATGACAGCGGGATGAAAGGTCAGAAAGTCCCATCGGCGGGGCAAATGCGAAGGGTCGGATTGTCCCCTTGGGCGCCTCCTTTGTGCACGCGACCGCATCGCCCCCCAGTTTCCCCCACCCGGGCATCCCTCCTCTGCGCCGGGTTTTCGAACTTGAACGGGCCTCACGCCCCCTTCCCGCCGGGAGTGGAACGGAGAGGCCGCGGCACGCCAAGGCACTGGACCAGAAACGGGGGCTGCAGATGGAGAGGGCGCGCGACCGCTACGAGAATCCGCTGCTGGAGCGCTACGCCAGCGCCGCCATGAGCCGCCTGTTCAGTCCCGAGACCAAGTTCCGCACCTGGCGGCGTTTGTGGATCGCCCTGGCCGAGGCCCAGCGGGAGCTGGGGCTGCCCGTGACGGAGGCGCAACTGGAGGAGCTGCGCGCCACCGCGGAGGAGATCAACCACGAGGTGGCCGAGGCCCGGGAACGCGTCACCCGCCACGACGTGATGAGCCACGTCCACGCCTGGGGACTGCAGTGTCCGGCGGCGGCGGGGATCATCCACCTGGGGGCCACCAGCGCCTACGTGGGCGACAACACGGATCTCATCCAGCTGCGCGGGGCCCTGCGCCTGCTGCGACGCCGCCTGCTGCGGGTCATTGCCCGCCTCGCCGCCTTCGCCGACCGCTGGAAGGAGCTGCCCACCCTCGGCTTCACCCATTTCCAGCCAGCCCAACCCGTCACGGTGGGCAAGCGGGCCGCCCTCTGGCTGCAAGACCTGATGCTGGACTTCGAGGACCTGGAGCACCGGCTCGCCACCCTGCGTTTCCTGGGCTGCAAAGGCACCACCGGCACCCAGGCCAGCTTCCTGGCCCTCTTCGACGGCGACGAGGAGAAGGTGCGCCAGCTGGATCAGCTCATCCTGGAGCGCATGGACTTCCCCCGGGACTACGCCGTGTGCGGCCAGACCTACCCGCGCAAGGAGGACGCCCGCATCCTGGACTGGCTGGCCGGTTTGGGGCGCAGCGTGCACCGCATCACGGGGGACATCCGCCTCCTGCAGCACCTGAAGGAGGTGGAGGAGCCCTTCGGGCAGGAGCAGATCGGCAGCAGCGCCATGGCCTACAAGCGCAATCCCATGCGCTGCGAGCGGGCCGCCAGCCTGGCCAAGGTGCTGATGGCCTATCCGCAGGGCGTGGGCATGACCGCCGCCACCCAATGGTTCGAGCGCACCCTGGACGACAGCGCCCAGAAGCGGCTGGTCGTGCCCGAGGCTTTTCTGTGCGCCGACGCCGTCCTGCTCATCCTCGAGAACGTGTTCAGCGGACTGGTGGTCTACCCCGAGGTGATCCGCCGCCGCCTGGACGCGGAACTGCCCTTCATGGCGACGGAGACCATCCTGATGGAGGGGGTCAAGCGCGGCGGCGACCGCCAGCAGCTGCACGAGGCGATCCGCCAGCTTTCCATGCGCGCCGCCCGGCGGGTCAAGGAGGAGGGGCTGGACAACAACCTGCTCGAGCTGCTGGCCGAGGACACCAGCATTCCCTTCACCCTGACCGACCTGCGCGTGCTCTGCAATCCCCGCACCTTCACCGGCCGGGCCGCCGGCCAGGTGGAGGACTACCTGCGCCGCGAGGTCCAGCCCCTGCTGGACGCCAATCGGGAGGCGCTGGAAGGCGAGGAGGAGGACCTGAGGGTGTAAACCCTGATTGCAGAAGGTTCTCAACCGGGACCAAGCAGGTCTTGGAGCACACCCTTGAGAGGAAATCGGCACCGACCCTCTGATGTTGAGAGCCGGTGCCTCTCTTTGCCTGCCTATGTCAGCAGGGCGGGACGATCATCGGGACCGCTGGTGGAACGTGGTCAAGCCACACGGTCGCAACATCCATGGAGGTTGCGAATCAGCCCGTCAACGGTGCTGCAGAGACGGAAACCCAGGTCATTGTCGCGGTTGCTCGGCTCATTGTTGTCGCGGTTGGCTGCGCGCAGATTCGCCGCGGCATTGGTGTAGTCGCCGCCCCGATTGACGCGATGGGAGCCGCCGATGATGATCGCCCTTGAAGATCGATCGTCGTAATGCATGGCTGTTCCAGTGTGCGAGGTGCGCCACGGCGCTCTGCGCACAGACGGCAAGCTCGTCCTCGGACAGCCACCCTGATTGATATTGCCACTCGCGTCGCGACAATCGCTGCAGACACCGACGCAAGCTCTCTCTCCGCACCCGGATCAACTCCGGGAAGATCCTGACACCCAGGAAGCCCAGGCCGTGGTTCCGCTGGTTGATTCGAGTGGCCGATTCCTTCAAGCGCAGACCGCGCTGCATGGTCAACCACCCGCTCGCCTCCGGCAACATTTTCTTCAGCGCGGACCGATCGTCATGAAAGAAGACCATGTCGTCCATGTAGCGCACATAGCCTGCCGGACGCAGTTCATCCTGCACCCAGTGATCAAACCCGTTCAGGTAGACGTTGGCGAGAAACTGGCTGGTCAGGTTGCCGATGGGCAGGCCGGGTCGACTCGGATCGCAGCGCAGGATGCGCTCCAGGACATCGATGATGGGATCCGAACCAATGTCTTGGCGCAGTTGCAGGCCGAGACGATCCAGATCAACGCTGGGGAAATACTGGCGAATGTCGACCTTCAAATGCCAGCGATGCCGCCTCACCAACTCCTGGGCGCGGCACACTGCCAGGTGCATACCCTTTCCCTTGCGCGTCGCGTAGGAGTCTTCGATGAAACGCTCCTCATAAATCGGTTCCAGCAGCCCGACCACGGCGTGGTGTACGATGCGGTCGCGCAAGGGCGCCGCGGCGATCAAGCGTTCCTTTGGTTCCTTGATCGTGAAGTAACGATACCCTGCGGGCTTCCATGTGCCGCTGCGCAGCTCATCGCGCAGGTCGAGCAGCTCCTGCTCCAAATTGAACTCGAATTCCACGGATACCCGTGTCTTGCCGGCTCCCCGCCGCACTCGACGCCATGCCTCCAGCAGCCAGGCGAAGGACGCGAGCTGGTTAAACAAATCACCCTGCGGCAGCATGTCGCAACCAACCGCCGACCATGCGGCCAATGGTGAGCAGGTTCTCGGCAGCATGTTCGTACTGGTCCGTGCTGAGGTAGCGGCGTCGATGGCTGATCCGCACCATCACGCGAAGCTTCTCCAGAATCAAATTCAGGCGGCGCAGAATGGGCACACGGTCCTTGGTGTAGGCCGCCTCGATGATGGCCTCCAAGGCGTCCAGGGCCAAGTTGGCCATGCGCTGGCTGATGGTGAAGCGCGCATCCCGGGGAAAGCGCTCCAGGCGATCCAGCAGCCAGTCGAGGAAGCGATTCCAATGCTCCAGAAGCGGCGCGGCCTCATGCATGCTCAGCCGTCTCCGTGGCAGCGGGTGGCTCAGCTTCAGCAGGCGGTTCACGGTCCATTGCCTGCGTGACCTCGAGCGTGGGCGGACCCGTCTCCGACACCAGGGCCAGGATGGCCTTGCCGTAACGGGCCAGCTTCTTCTGACCCAAGCCATGGATGCCGCGTAGCGCCTCCAGGGTGCCGGGTTTTCGTCGGGCCACCTCTTCAAGCTCCCGGTTGGTCAACACCACGTAGGCGGGCAGACCCGCCTTGTCCGCGACCTGCATGCGCCACTCGCGCAACCGTTTCAAAATACCTGCTTGGGCCGCATTCAGCCCTTCCGGAATCGATTGACCCGGTTCGACCTCCTCGACCTCCAACCACACCGTCCACCAGGCACGCCCCTGGTGCGAGAAAAACTCCGGCCGTTTGTGCAGCACCTGGCGAGCCGCGCAGAAGCGATTCAACTCCTCCTCTGGAAAAATCCCTCGTTCCCGGTCGAAGGGAATCGTGATGATGCGCACGGTCACACGTCACTCCTAAGAAAAGCTCGATCCTGTCCACCCGCGCGGTCGACCGGGCGCCACCTCGCCCCGGCTTCGCTCGGGCGGGCGGCGCCCGGTCGACCACCCCGCCCATCGCAGCAAAGGGTAAGAGGGTAAGAGAGCTAAGGGTTAACGGTCCTGCAGAGACGGAAACCCAGGCCACCGGCGCGGTCGCTCGGCACCCCGGAAGTCGCGGTAGGCTGCGCGCAGACCCGCCGCGCCACTGGCGGCGTCGCCGCCCCGATAGACGCGACGGGAGCCGCTGTAAGGGCCGGTGGGATCCCGCTGCGCCTCCGCCGCGTAGGGCCCGTACCAATCCGCGCACCACTCCCAGACATTGCCGTGCATGTCGTACAGACCCCAGGCATTGGGCGACTTGGCCCCCACGGGATGGGTCCGGGGGTTGTTGGACCGGATGCGGCCTACGTCCCAGTTGCCGCCCAGCACCACATCACCACTGGTTCTCCAATACCAGGCAATGTCCTTCAGCGACTCCTCGTCATTGCCGCAGCTCCAGGAGCCGGTCGACCCCGCCCGGCAAGCGTACTCCCACTCCGCCTCCGTGGGCAGGCGATAGTGAAAGGACGAATCACGACGGTTGATCTCAGCCAAAAAGCCCTGCACATCCTGCCAACTGACCTGCTCCACCGGCAAGTCGCCACCCTTGTTGAAGGATGGATTGTCGCCCATCAAGGCCTGCCACTGGGCCTGCGTCACCTCCGTCGTCATCAGCTGGAAGGTGCTGACGCGCACTTCATGCTGTGGTCCCTCGACCGCCACCCATGTACGCCAATCCGCAGGGGTCACCTTTAAGAATGCAAGCTCCTCCACCGGGGGATGGGCCTGCCAGTAGGCGATCTCTTCATTGCTGCTGCCCATCATGAAGGATCCCGCTTTGATCTTGACGAAGCGCATGCCCGGCAGGGGTCCGCGCTCGCTCGAAGCAAAGCCAAGGATCGGAGCGCTCGTTTCGGAGGATCCCCCTCCGCATCCCGCGAGCAGGGCGCCCAGCAGGGCAGTTGGCAACACCGTGCGCATGGTCATCCGCATACAACCCCCAACCTTGGTCAGTGCAACTCCCAACCCAAGTCTCAACTCATGTCAGCATCAAAGTCCCGGCGATGCGCGCAGCCCCGCACGCCTGGCGTCATAGGGCTTGTCAGCCAGGTGTTCCCCTTCAGCTCCCGGCTGATCGTGCCGGGATCGCGGTGCAGGACTCGGCCAATGGCCCGAGGACCTTTGCCCTCTGAACGCTTCAGGAAATGACGGTGCGTTCTTCAGGCGAAAGATGCTGGTATGTCCTTTCCATGGCAACACCTTACGATGAGTTTTGTACTTGATTCTTGAGTCGGCCGAGCTTGAACTTTGCTGTGCAATAACTGCAATGTGGGTAGGCAAATGAATTGACGAAGGAGGCATGGCGGGTCGGAGGACCTGCGCGTCTGAGCCGCGGATTGGGGGGCAGGCTTCCTCCCCGTCGCACAGGGCCGCTTCGGCGATCGACGCCCTCCCGCCGGGCCGCTGCGGCCCGCGGCCTGATCTCGACAGCTTGGCCGGAAGATGGGCCAAGCTGACCTTCACCGAGCCATGGTGACGCCCATCACCTCCGCCGTCCCAGCCTCCCGCCACCTTGCTTCCGCGTCCCAGCGTCGAGAGGTGGCCCATGACGACCAGTCTGATCGCTTACCGCTGCCCGGCTTGCCGGACCCGCTTCGCCCTGGAGGGCGACGGCGATCCGGGTGGCGGGGGCGGACCGCACTGCCCGGGTTGCGGCCAGACCCACGGGGGACTGCAGCCCCTGGTTTCCCACGAAGTGGAGGTCTGGGCCATGTGGGCCACCCTCGAGGATTGCCTCGGGCAGCTCCCAGGCTTGGTGGAATCCCTTGCCGGGCAAGAGGATGATACCATCGGATCCCCACTGCCGGAGCGTGGCCTGGTGGGCGGCAGTTGCCCCGCCTGTGGCGTCCGCTCCTGGCTGGCCCCCGGCTTGAACAATTGCCCGCACTGCGGCGATGGCCGCGTACAAGGGTAGGGTGGGCGGAGGGTGGCAGCCAACGCCGTAGTGCCCGCCCATGGGTCGGACACCTGTCAGGGAACCCATACACTGATCGATCTCATGCCACGCAGACCTCGCACGATCACGGATCCTTCTGATAAACAGCAGGGGATCAGTCGTCATCGCGCCCTTCCTCCCTGTCACCTTACCTGTCATGCTTGGCGGCGCGCGCCTCGTCCTCGTCACCGCTGCGGTGGCATTCGACGCAGTTCCGCCAGTCGACGATGCCCTCTTTGCGGTGCTCGGCGGCTACACGTGCGGGGCTGTGGATGTGGCAGCCCGTGCATGAGTAGTCCTGATACCCCTTTCCCGGCATATGGCAGTCCGCGCAGCGCGCCGGGTGATTGCGGTCGAAGCGGAACCAGGGTGTGTGGTCATAGTCGGCGGGCTTCCAGGCCTTGGTCCGGTGGCAGGGTGTGCAATTGGCAACAGGATCCAATGTGCGGTGAAGGTCATCGACCGGCTTGTCCGCGAGATGGCAGGTTCCACAAGCGGGCGCGGCACCAAGCAGGGCATGGTCGAAGTCTGCCGGCGACCAGGACGCCATGCCGTGGCAATCCCCGCAACTGCCTCCAACATCATGGTGCAGGGCATCTTCTGGAATTTGCCCGTTGTGGCAGGCCGCGCAGTCACCGGCGAGATCGCGTGGAAGCCGGTCATGGGAGAAGCGTGCCGCGGTCTTGTCGCCCAGCCGACCCGCGTGCTCCGCATGGCACACGGCGCACGACACCTTGTCGCTGCGCTGGTGCAAGCCCTGCACAGCAGGCCGGGAAACTGCCAGTACCATGCCGGCTGCGTTTCTCAGGCCGATGCCGTCCGGCGCGTGACATGCTGCGCACTTGTCCCGCTGGACGCCTCGACCGATGGCGTGGCAGGCCAAGCACTCGTTGCGCAGGTTGGCGTGGGCCGCCAGCAGCCGGCCGGGCTGTAAAGCTGGTCCCGGAGCCGTCCATGCGAAGATCGACGCTGCGATCAGAACCAGGAGGAAAGTGAGCAAGCTGCGATTCATGAGGTCACCAGAGCAAAAGGGTGAGGACGATGTGCACCAGGGCCAGGCCGGCGAAGGTCATTGTCAACGGCATGTGGATGCTTCGCCAGCGCTGCATGACGCTCGTCAACAAGGCCAAGCCCATCAGCTGCCGCTCCACCTCGGCTTCTTCGAGGCCCTGCGACGCCAACTCGCCGCGCCGCGCCGCCACGCTGCCCCGCGCCTCTGCCAGCAGAAACTTGCCTGTGAGCCCGCTGGCCACCACGACCACCATGGCGAGCAGCGCCAGCCAGGGAATCACTGCGTTCAGGTGAATCCCGCCATGCACGAGCAGGACCAGGCCGCCCAGCCAGCCCAGCACCTCGTGCAGCCGTAACAGGCCCTTGGGGGAGCCCATGCGGATCCGTTTTCGGCGCCGGAGTGAATGAAGGAAGGAGACCGCCAGCAGTCCCGTGCCCAGAGGCCCCAGCCAGCGGCCGACCCAGGCCAAGCCGGACCAGTGGAGCAGGAGGTCTGCCAGCAGCGCCGCGCCCAGCAGCGCCGCGAAGATCAGGATGGAGGGCAGTAGGCGCGTGGTCAGATAGCTCAGCATGCGGATCTCCCGTTTCGTGGCAGGCGAGGGCGCGGCGGCAGTCCCGCCATCATTCCGGACCACGTCATTCAGCTTGGGCGGCGCGGGACAGCCAGGGACCGCGGCCAAGGGCGACCACCCGCAGAAACTGCGCCGGCGGCCCCGAGGCGCCGGCCGGAAGCCAACAACCGGGCTCCGCCAGCACGACCAGCCGTGTCGCTGCCTGCGGCGTGAACCAGGGGCTGCTGGAGGCGTGCAATTCGTAGCCTTCAACCACCACCGGCGCCGCACCATTGACATCCGTGGCCGGCGCCGACCAGTCCAGCCGCAGACCGCCGACCGTCCAGCTGGCACGCAGGTCCGTCACCGGGGCCAGCGGCACCGCCTCCGACGCCCGCAGCGCCACGGTGAAGCCCCAGCCCGCCGCAATCGCCATGTATCCGCCGCTGGGATCCGGCACCGCACATTGGCCACGGTCGTTGGCCCCCCAGGCCACCACCCGTCCGTCCGCCTTCAACCCGACGCTGTGGTCCTCCCCGGCCGCCACCGCCACGAACCCTTCATTGGGTACAGGCACGGCGCACTGGCCGGCATGGCTGGCGCCCCAGGCCGTGATCGAGCCATCATCGCGCAGCGCCAGGTTGTGCCACGCCCCCGCCGCGATGGCCGTGAAGCCCCTGTTGTCCTCCGGCGGCCGGCCCTGCCCGTTGCCGTCATCGCCCCAGGCGACAATCGAGCCGTCGCCGCGCAGGGCCAGGCCGTGGGCCCAGCCAGCCGCCAGGGCCACGGCGTTCTGGGCAGCGGCGGGCACCTGGCACTGCCCCTCATCGTCGTTGCCCCAGGCCTCAACAACGCCGCCCTCCCTCAGGCCAAGGCTGAAGTGCCAGCCGGCCGCCACCTCGAGATAGCCCTGGTTGGGCGGCGGCACGCTGCATTCGCCGAAAAAGTCCCAGCCGCCGCAGCGCACCACCCCGTCCAAGCCCACGGCCAGATTGTGGGTGGGACCGGCGGCCAGAGCGCGGATCTGCTGGTTGGGTTGGGGCAGCGGCATGGGCACACGACCGCCGACCCAATCCATGGCCTGGCCCCAACCCCGCAGGATGCCATCCTCGCCCAGGGCCAGGGCGTTCAATCCCCCGGCGGACACGGCGACCAGGGACGGGGCCGGATCGGGAATCATGGACTGCCCCAAGGTATTGTCCCCCCAGGCGACCAGGGTTCCATCGGAGCGCAGGGCCAGGGCATGGTTCTCGCCGGCGGCGATGGCCGTGAAGCCCGGCCCCGGGTCCGGCACTGGACGTGGCATCCCACCCCAGTCCCACTGCACCAGGCTGCCGTCCGCCCGCAGCCCCAAGTTGAGGAAAAGGCCGCCGGCGATGCCAACAAAACCGCTGTTGGGCGCAGGCACGGGATGGACCGTGCTGTCGAAGTATCCCCAGGTGACAATGGAGCCGTCCTGTTTCAGCCCCATGCTGTGGAAGTGGCCGGCGGCCACGGCCACGAAACCCTCGTTGGGCTCCGGAACCAGGCACTGGCCGGGATCATCGATGGGGTAGTAGAAATCACCCGTGTTCGCCCCCCAGGCGACAATGCTGCCGTCCCGCTTCAGCCCCAGGCTGTGCACCGCCCCGGCCGCGATGGCGACGAAATCCATGTTTGGTGCCGGCACGTCACACTGGCCGGAAGGCTCCCCATACATGTCCAGGTTGCTGCCCCAGGCCGCCACGCTGCCGTCGCCGCGCAGGGCCAGGCTGTGGAATCCGCCCGCCGCCACGGCCACGAAATCAGAACTGGAGGGCGCCTGGCACTGCCCCTGACCGTCGTCTCCCCAGGCCACCACGCGGCCTGCGGCGGTCAGGCCCAGAACATGCCGACCGCCCGCCGAAACGGCCACCAGCGGCTCGGTGGGCGGGGAATCCGGCGGCAAGTGTCCCCAGCCGACGGGACGCCCCTGCCGGTCCAGGGCCATGCCACCCACTGGACCGGCGGTCACGGCCGTGTAGCGGGTGCCTGGCTCCACGATGGGTTGGGTCATGGCGCCCCACCCGACCAGGCGGCCGGCGGGAAGCGCTCCAAGGGGGGGGGCCAGAAGCAGGCAAAGCCCTGCTCCGAGAGCTTGGATTCGGCGTGTCATGGCGGGTCCTCGACGCTAAGCGGGGGGTGGCCCAATGTATCAACTCCCTGCCCGCGGCCCTTGGTCAGGCCGCAGATCCCGACTTAACGCCCGCGCCCCAGCCAGCCCGGCAGGCCCGTGCCACGTTGGTGGAAGACGCGCAGCCGAGCCGAGACGGAGGCGTTGGAGCGGATGTCGGCGCCGAAGAGGCCCACGACCCCCAGGCCGAAGTTGGCTCCCGCCAGGGCCAGTTCCGCGTGCCAGCAGCGGTTGACGGAGCTGAAGCGGATCTTGCTCTTGCGATCCTTCATGAAATCCATGCCGCCGGCGACGGCCAGCATGCCGCGGGTGCGGAACTCGAGGCCGGCGCCGCCCAAGAGCAGGCGTTCATCCTGCCGGGTGTTGGTCTTGATGACCTGGTAGCCCGCATTCACGTAAGGATAGATGGGCCCCACATGCAGGGGCGTGATCTCCGCCAGGGCCCGCAGCATGGTGTAGCCCAGCTCGTCCTCGTCGGCGCGCCACCAATCCAGCACCAGGTCGTAGCGCGAGCGGGTGGGATCGGCGAGACGCAGGCCGCCGCCCCAGGCGACGGTTCCCGTGGCTTGCTGTGTCTTGGGGCGCGGATAGAAGAAGGTCGGGCTGAATCCCGCCTCCAGATAGATCTGGTTGCGGATGCCGGAAGGGCCCGGCCGGCGTCTGGTCGGGGGGCGGCCGGTTCCGGTCCACGAGCTTCCGGCGGCGTCGGGCCGGGCGAGCAGGGATCGGAAAAAGGGGCGCGCGAATGAAGGGTCAACGGATTCTCGACCCCGGTCCTCCCCTGGCAACAGGTGGCTGGCAAAGAGGTCGCCCACCGCCTCCTCCAGCAGGGGGCCCAGTTCGCGCCGGGCCGTGCCGCGGCGTGTCCGCTCGTCCACCTGGATCCAGCCGGCGACCCGGCGCAGCGTGACCTGCACGCTCCAGTGCGGCCCGGCCTGATCCACGCGCAGGGTCAGCAGCCAATCCGCCTGAAGCTCCCGGGCCAGCAACCGCTCGCCCTCCTCACCGCAGGAATCCGCCTCCAGGCCCAACCCGCGCCGGGCCGCGCGGGTCGCCTCCTCCGACAACAGCGTGTAACCGCGGGTGGCCAAGGTACCGGCCACGGCGCCGCGGCAGGTCTGGGCGAGGATCAGCAGCTCGCCGCGCCCAAGTCCACTTCCCTCGGGCGTGGAACGGTCCATGACGACGATGAGGCTGTCCTCCGGGGACAGGCCGCCCGGCACCACCCGGGTCAACGGCAGGAGATCGGCCCCCGCCGGCAGGATCAGCATCAGGATCAGCAAGGACATCATGCAGTGCGGCATCTGGAACACCCATCAAAAAGGAAGCGCCTGACGGATAGACTGCGACGGGAAGTCTTCCCGGGGGGCGACCCGGCGCCGGTGCACGGCGTCCCCGGCCAATGCGTCAGGCGGCGAGGGGAATGTGTCTGTTCCCGACCGCCGCACCCGGCTTTTTCCACCCCTGGCAGGAAAGTCGCGGCAAGGCGCGTCGGGAGGCGGCCGGCCTTGCGGGACAGGATCGGGCGCCTCGCGGCGCCCGATCCTTCGATTCATTCATGCATGAGGAGGCATGCCTGGTCAACCGAGGCGGTGCACCACCAGGCCGCTGTAGAGCTTGGGTTCGAACCACGTGCTCTTGGGCGGCATCACCTGGCCCGAATCAGCCACCGCCATCAGGTCGTCGATGGCGGTGGGATGCATGGCCACGGCGCAGGCGAAGCCGTCCTCTTCCACGCGGCGCTCCAGTTCTCCCAGGCCGCGGATCCCGCCCACGAAGTCCAGGCGCTTGTCCGTGCGCGGATCGGTGATGCCCAGCATCCGGGTCAGCAGGTGCTCCTGCAGCACGGCCACATCCAGGCGCCCCACGGGATCGTCGGCGGGCACCACCTCCGGCCGCGCCGACAGCCGGTACCACCGGCCTTCAAGATAGAGGCCGTACTGGCCACGTTCCTCCGGGCGGAAGGGCTGGCCCCGCTCCCCGGCCGGCTCCACCGTGAAGGCCCGCTCCAGCTCCGCCAGGAACTGCGTCGACGTGCGGCCGCCCAGGTCCTTGATCAAGCGGTTGTAATCCATGATGTGCAGCTGCTCGCTTGGAAAACAGACGGCCAGGAAGCGGTTGTACTCCTCGTCACCCGTGTGCCGGGGATTGGCCGCCCGGCGCTGCTCGCCCACTCTGGCGGCGCTGGCGCTGCGGTGGTGGCCGTCGGCGACGTAGAGGTGCTTCACCTTGGCGAAGGCGGCCGCGATCTCCGCCTGCAGGCGCGGGTCGTCCAGCACCCACCACTGGTGGCGCACGCCGCCCGATTCGAAGTCGTAGACAGGGGCATGCCCGGTCGTCCACTGCTCCGTCACCTGGTCCAGGCGGGCCTGGCCGCGGTAAGTGAGAAAGACGAGGCCGACGTTGGCGTCGCACTCGTCCACATGGCGGATGCGGTCCTTCTCCTTGTCGGCGCGGGTGTGTTCATGCTTGCGGATGACGTCCTGGAGGTAGTCGTCCACGCTGCAGCAGCCCACCAGGCCCGTCTGCACCCGGCCGTCCATGTGCTGGCGGTAGATGTAGAAGCAGTCGCAATCGTCCTGCACCAGCACGCCCTGGGCGATGAAGCGGTCCAGGTTCTCGCGCGCCTTGGCGTAGACGCGGTTGTCGTAGAGGTCGATCTCCTCCGGCAGGTCGATCTCCGACTTGTCCACGTGCAGGAAGGTGTGGGGATTGCCCCTGGCCTCCTCCCGCGCTTCGGCGCTGCTCAGCACGTCATAGGGCCGGCAAGCGACCCGGGCCGCCAGGTCGGCCCGCGGCCGGAAACCCTCGAAAGGCGTGAAGACCGCCATCTCAGCCCCCCAGCCGTTCGCACAGGATGGCCACCACCTCGGCGCCGATGCGCGTCTGGGCCTGCTTGGTCTCCGCGCCGATGTGCGGGGTGACGCTGACCTTGGGGTGGCCCACCAGGGTCAGGTTCCTGGTGGGCTCCTCGGCGAAGACGTCGATGCCCGCCCCCGCCACTTTGCCGCTCTCGAGGGCGGCCAGCAGCGCCGCCTCGTCCACCACGCCGCCGCGGCTGCAGTTCACCAGGCGGACGCCGTCCTTCATCCGCGCGAACTGGTCCGGTCCCAGCAGGGCGCCCTTGGCCTTGTCGAAGGGCACGTGGAGGCTGATGTAGTCGCTCTTGGCCAACAGCTCGTCCAGCTCCACGCGCGTGGCGCCGGCCTGCTTCCACTCAACGCCGGGCAGGTCGGTGTAGAGGACGGTCATGCCCAGGGCCAGGGCGCGCTTGCCCAGCTCCTGGCCGATGCGGCCGATGCCGACGATGCCCAGCACGGCGCCGCCCAGCTCCACCCCCTTGTACTGCTTCTTGTTCCATTCGCCCTGGCGCATGGTGACGTTGGCGTGCGCGATGAAACGGCTGACGGCGAACATGTGGGCCAGGGCCAGCTCGGCCACGGAGGCGCTGCTGGCCGTGGGCGTGTTGCGCACCTCGAGGCCCCGGGCGCGGGCGAAGACGTGGTCGATGTTGTCGATGCCCACCCCGCCGCGGATGATCAGCTTGAGGCGGCCCGTCTCGAGGGCGGCCTGGATGTTGGGTTCGCGCAGCTTGGTGGCGCTGCGGATCACCACCGCGTCCACCGTCTTCAGCCGGGCGTTGAGTTCATCGCCCTCGTAATGGGCCGTGTCCACCTCGTGGCCTTTGTCGCGCAAGGCCTGCACGGCGGCCGCGTCCAAGCCGTCGTTCAACAGAATGCGTGCCATGATGATGCTCCTACTTGAGGCCCAGGATCTCTTCCATGTGGCCGAACAGCCCCTGCAGCTCCTCCTTGGTGCGCCAGCCCATGTGGGCGATGCGGAAGGTCTTGTCCTTGAGGTCGCCGTAGCCGTTGGCGATCTGGTAGCCGCGCTCGCCCAGGGCCTTGTTGAGGTCGCTGACGTTGATCTCCCGGGTGTTGTGCACGACGGTGACGGTGCGGCTGGCGTAGGTATCCTCCACCAGCAGGCGGAAGTGCCTGGCCGCCCAGTCGCGGGTCAGCTGCATGTTCTCCTGGTGACGCTTCCAGTAGCTTTCGAGGCCGATGGAGAGGATGAGGTCCAGCTGCAGGTTCAGCGCGTACATGTGGCTGAGGGTGGGGGTGGAAGGATACTGGTAGTCCTTCTTGAAGATGAAGTCGTAGAGCTGGACCATGTCGAAGTAGAAGCCGCGCTCCTTGACGGTGCGGGCGCGCTCGATGGCCCGCTTGGTGACGCTGCAGCAGGCCAGGCCGGGGGGCAGGGCCAGGGCCTTCTGGCTGCTGGTGATGCAGCAGTCGATGCCCAGCTCGTCCACCGGAATGGGCACGCCGCCCATGGAGGAGACGGCGTCCACCAGCCAGAGGACGTCCGGGTGGCGGCGGCGCACCTCGGCGATCTCGGCGACGGGGTTCATCACGCCGCTGGAGGTCTCGTTGTGGGTGATGGTGAAGGTGTCGTACTTGCCCGTGGCCAGGGCCTTCTCCACCACCTCGGGCAGCGTGGGCAGGCCCTGGGGCACCTCGTAGAGGTCGGCCGTCTTGCCGTTCATCACCGCCATCTCGTACCAGCGCTTGCCGAAGGCGCCCACGCTGAAGACGGCGACGCCCTTCTGCGTGAAGGAGCGGATCGAGCCTTCCATCAGGCCGCTGCCGGAGCTGGTGGAGAGGAGGATCTGCTCCCTGGTTTGGAAGACCTGCTGCAGCTTCTCGGAGACGGCGCGCTGCAGGGCGCTGGCGTCCTTGCTGCGGTGCCCGATCATGGGCGTGGCCATGGCGGCCAGGACATCGGGACGGACATCCACCGGACCGGGGATGAAGAGCTTCTTATGTGCCATGCGAACCTCCTTGCCAGGGCCGCTCCCCTCGCGTCGCACACCCAGCGCGACGGCGTGAGGGGAGGGCGTGATCCCTTGCTTGCATACGGGCTTCCTCCGGAAAGCGGGAGGAAGCCGGGTCGTGAAAAAGGTCGGACTTCTTAACACGTCCGCCAACTGATGAACCCGACAATCAGCTGTGTCGAGCGGCCCGGACAGGTGTCCGACCCATGGTCGGACACCTTGGCAAACATTGCCTGGTTCGGACGTGTTATGGATGACTTGGACGGCCGCCACGCGTGCGCCCCAGACAGCGCCTGCCCCTTCACCTCAATCGGATCAGCCGGCAGGTGCTCCCTGGGGGAGTATTCCGTTTTCCATTGAATGACCCCGGCGCCCTGACTCCGCCAGAAACAGCGGGTGATTGGATTGACACGACGGCCCACCGACACGCGGATTGTCAAGCTGGCGAAACAGGTGTCCGACCCATGGTCGGACACCCTGGCAGGAATTGCCGCCACTGGAGTCTGTCGGATTGCAGCCTATGACGAGGTTCGCGTACGGATCGAGACCAGTTCTGGGGATTCCGCATCGCATGCCGGTTGCATGTGCAGAAGGCTGCGGATGGTCCGGGCCATCGGGGCGATGGCGGCCGCGTTCGTCAGGCTGCTAGGCCTCGTCACCCAGATGGGCATGCCCGCGCACCAGGTAGCCTGCCACGTAATCGCGAACGGCGTCCTCCAGCGGCGTGGCCGGCACGGGCAGCCCCACGCGGCGGGCTTTTTCCATCTGGGCACAGGTGTGGTACTGGTATTGGTCGCGCAGCTCGGGGGGCATGGCCACCCAGTCGATCTCCGGCTCCAGGCCCAGGGCGGCGAAGACGGCCGTGACCAGCTCCAGGAAACTGCGTGGCTGCCCGGTGCCCAGATTGTAGATGCCGCCCGGGATGTCCGGCTCCAGGGCGCGCACCACGGCCGCCACGGCGTCCTTGACGTAGAGGAAGTCCCGCCGCTCGTCACCGTCGCCATGGCCGGGCCGATGGCTGGCGAAAAGCTTCACGCGGTGGCGTTCGCGGATCTGATGGAAGGCCTTGAGCACCATGGAGCGCATCTCGCCCTTGTGGTACTCGTTGACGCCGTAGACGTTGAAGAACTTGAAGCCCACGGCCTGTGTCAGCAAACCCTCCCGCCGCATCCACAGGTCGAAGAGGTGCTTGGAGTAGCCGTAGATGCTCAAGGGGAGCAGGCGCTCCAGCGTCCCGTCGTCATCCCCGTAGCCCTGGGCGCCGTCCCCGTAGGTGGCGGCGCTGGAGGCGTAGACGAAGCGCACGCCCGCCGCCGCGCAGGCCCGCGCCAGATCCCGGCTGTAGTGGACGTTGTTGGCCATCAGGTAATCGGCGTCGCGCTCGGTGGTGGAGCTGCAGGCCCCCATGTGCAGCACGGCCCGCGTACCGGCCGGCAGTCCGGCGGCGTGCAGGCGCTGCAGGAAGTGGTCCTTGTGCTGGTACTCGCGGTAGCGCAGGTTGACCAGGTTGTGCCACTTCTCGGTGGAACCCAGTCGGTCCACCACGAGAAGGTCGTCCTCGCCGTGGCGGTTCAACTCCCACACCACGGCGCTGCCGATGAAACCGGCTCCGCCCGTCACGATGATCATGGCGTCCTCCCGCATCTGTCAACCGCGTTCCCAACGTAGCAGTTGACCGGTCCGCCCCGAAAGGAATCCTTGCGGATCCTGGCGGGCTTCCATATCCTGATCCCGCATTCAAGCCAGGCAGACCGATGGCGGGTGATCCGGCGGATGGCCCAGGCCTGCCCCCTTTCCGGAGGCTCCATGTCCACCCTGCGTTTGCTGGTCCTCCTGGCCGTCATGCCGGCGGCCATGCCCATCCATGCGGTCCGCGCCCAGGCGTCGGACACCCCTTTCATCGCGTCCGAGCACGTCTCCTGGCAGGGGAGCCCGCCCGGTACCCGCCTGCCAGATCCCGGACAGCGGCGCGCCGCCCGCGACGCCTGCATCCACGGCAAGCAGGGCCTGCGTCCCGACCTGTCCGACCCCGTGGCCGAGGCGAGCCGCGAGGACGACCCCTTCACCTGGACCGACATCACCTTCTACGAGCTGGACCTGGAGGTCTTCCAGGGCGCCACCGCCCTGAACGGGGTGGTCACCCTGCGCCTGGCCAGCCGCGTGGACGGCCTGTCCGAGGTGCTGCTCCACGCCGCCTCCAATCTCAGCATCACAAGTGTGCTGCAGGACAACGTCGGGGTTCCCTTCACGCGCAGCGGCCAGGTGCTGACGGTCCAGCTGGCCGACGTGCTGGACGAGGGCGGGACGACCGCGCTGGAGATCGCCTACACGGCCCAGTTCAGCGGCTGCGGCGTGCTCAGCACCTGGCGCACCAACGTGCAGACCGGCCAGGGCGTCCACACCATCACGACCCAGGCCGAGCCCTTCGACGCCCGCTGCTGGTGGCCCTGCAAGGATGACACGCGCGACAAGGCTGATTCCACCCTCATCCGCGTCACCACCAACAACTTCAACACCGTGGTGAGCAACGGCGTGCTGCGCTCCAACGTGGACAACGGCGACGGCACGCGCACGGCGACCTGGTTCGAGGGCTGGCCCATGGTCACCTACCTCGTCTCCCTCTGCGTGACGGAGTACAACCACCAGCAGACCACCTGGACCTGGAACGAGGTGAGCATGCCCCTGCACGACTGGTCCTGGGGCCTCAGCACGGGGGACCAGCAGACGGTGCTGGCGGCGGGGCTGATGGCCCTGGACGCGCTCTCGGACTGGTATGGCCTCTATCCCTTCTGGAACGAGAAGTACGGCCACGCCCAGTACACCTGGGGCGGCGCCATGGAGCACCAGACTTGCAGCTCCATGGGCTTCTACAACGAGGCGGTCATCGCCCACGAGCTGTCGCACCAGTGGTTCGGGGACAAGATCACGTGCGACACCTTCCACCACATCTGGCTCAACGAGGGCTGGGCCACCTACAGCGAGGCCCTTTACTTCGAACACTTCCTGGGCCAGGACGCCCTCCACGAGTACATGAGCTACGAGGCCTACTGGGGACCGGGCACCATCTTCGTGGAGAACCCCTACACGGACAACATCTTCGACGGCAACCTGAGCTACGCCAAGGGTGGCTGGGTCGTGCACATGCTGCGTCACGTGATGGGGGAAGAGGCCTTCTGGGCCGCCGTCCACGCCTACCTGGGGCCCAACGAGCGGGCCTTCCACCGCACGGCCGACACCGACGAGTTCCGCGCCTTCATGGAGGCCGAGCACGGCGACGACCTCTCCTGGTTCTTCGACCAGTGGATCATGGGCGAGTACTGGCCCAACTACTCCTACCACTGGACGGTGGAGCCCCAGGGCGGCGGGCAGCTGCTCACCGTGGCCCTCGTCCAGACCCAGGTGCCGGCGCGCCAGACCTTCACCATGCCCATCGACCTGCGCGTCACCTTTGCCGGTGGCGGCAGCGAGACCTTCGTCCTTTTCAACGACCGCGCCGCGCAGAGCTTCCAGCTCCTGCTGCCTTCCGCCCCGGTGGACGTGGATCTGGATCCCGACCGCTGGATCCTGCGCCAGGTCACGGAGCTGGCCTCGCCGCCGCCCACGCAGATCGTCGTCACGAACGGCCATCTGGAGGACGGGGCCGGCCAGCCCCTGGACCGCCTGCCGGAAGGCGGCGCCTTCCGCTTCGCTTTCGAGCTGGCCAACATGGGCGCCCTCTCGGGGCCGCTGCAGCTCAGCGTCCAATCGACCCATCCCGGCGTGGAGTTCCTGCCCATTCCCGCCCACCCGGGATTGGGCTTCGCCGCGAATGCCGCCTTCCTGGTGGAGGGTTCGACCCAGGCCGGCCTCAGCGGCATGGTGAACGTGGCCCTCTCCGTCGCCTGGGAGGGAGGCGATCTGGTCCGTTCCTGGCTCTTCCCCGCCGGCCATCCCGAGGTGCTGCTGGTGGACGACGACGGTGGCGCCTCTTACCAGACTTGGTTCGAGGACGCCATGAGCGGCGCCATCGACTTTGTCACGGTGACGACGGAGGAGCTGCCCGCCGACCTGACCGGCTACGGGCTGGTCGTGTGGATGACCGGAAACAACCGCCGCGCCCTCGCGGCTGGCGAATGGGCCGTGGTGTCGGACTACGTCGACGGCGGCGGCCATCTCGTCTTCACCGGCCAGAACTTCGCCGACGCCCAGGACGCGGCCGCCCTTGCCTCGCACTGCGGCGTGGAGGTGCTCAACCCCTCCTATGACAACAACGCCGCGGTGGGCACGGCGGGCGGCATCTTCGCGGATCGGACCTTATACCTGTTCAATGGCGGCGCCGGCAACCAGAGCGAGATGGATGTGATCAGCGGCCTGCTGGACTGCATGGCGCCCCAGGCCACCTACCACAACCTGGCCACGGGCAGCGCCGCCGAGGAGCTGTTCTGCGGCGACGGCGGGCTGATGGTGTTCGGCTTCGGCCTGGAGGGCGTGGCTCCCATCGGCAACGGCCTCACCCTGAACCAGACCCTGGAGCGCCTCGTTGCCTGGAGCCGCGGCGAGACCTCCGTCGAGCCGCCGGCCCTCGCGCGGCCCGGCTCCCTCTTCAGCCTGGCGGGGGCGCAGCCCAATCCCTTCAACCCGACGACCCGCCTCGTGTGGGAAAGCCGCGTGCCCGGTTCCCTGCGCGGCGAGGTCTTCAACCTGGCCGGCCAGCGGGTGGCGAGTTTCGAGCCGCGCCAGGTGGGCGCCGGAAGCGGCTCCCTCAGCTGGCAGCCGACGGGCCTGGCCAGCGGCCTCTATTTGGCGCGCCTTGTCCTGGAGACGCGGGACGGCGCCCGCCATGCGGCCACGCAGAAACTCATGCTGCTGCAGTAGGATGGATCGAATGGACATCGATCATTGGACGGGCGCCCGGGCGGCGCTCGTCCTCCTCCTGGGCCTGGCGGCCTTCTTGCCTTTCCGGGCGCCGGCCCTGGCCGCGGAGACCTCGGTGGAAGCCTTCGCCGCCCGCGCCGCCGCCCTGCCCGGACCGGGTCCCGCCACGCTGGTGGAGTTGGGGCGCGGCCTGCTGGGAACGCCTTACCTGAAGGGCGCCCTGCGGGGACCGAAGGATCCCGCCACCGGGCTGGTGCTCAGCCTCGAGCAGGTGGACTGCATGATCCTGCTCGAGTGGCTGCTGGCCGGCAACACCCTGGCCGGACGGCCGGGGGCGGGACGGGCCGACAGCCTGGCCCGCGCCCTGCTCCAGGTGCGCTTCCGGCACGGACGCGCCAACCATCTGGAGCGCCACCACTTCTTCGGGGACTGGCTGGACTCCGGCCCCCGCCTGGTCGACGCCGGCCCTTCCTTCCGCGGCAGCGAGCGGCGCGTGCTTGATCTCAACCGCGGGGCGGCCAAGCCCTGGGTCAAGGGTCTGCCCTGCCGCCGGCAGGAGCTGTGGTGGGTGCCGCCCGCCGCCGGCACCCTGGACAGCCTGCGCGACGGCGACCTCATCGGCCTATGGGCGGCCAAGCCCGGGCTGGATGTGACCCATGTGGGAATCATCGTGCGCGAGGAGGGCCGCGTCATGCTGCTCAACGCCTCCAGCCGCGCCATGCGGGTCCGCCTGGAGCCCCTGGCGGAGCACCCTGCGTGGAAGAGAGGGATCCTCGTCTTCCGTCTGCCCGGGCAGACCGGCCCGGGCACATCCGCGGACGACCCCGCATCACCCGGGAGGCTGAAGTGACCCGCCTGGCGCTCCTCCGCCACGGAGACAGCTCGGGTCGCGACCTGTCCCCCCTGGGCGAGCGCCAGGCCGCGGCGCTGGGCCGCCAGTTGCGCGACCTGGAGCCGACGCCGCGGCAGCCCCGGGTGGTGACCAGTCCGGCCCCCCGCGCCCGGCAGACCGCCTCTCTAGTCTGCTCCTTCCTGGGCCTTTCCGGGCCCCTGGAAGAACGCCGCCTGTGGAGTGGACCGGACGGCGCGCCGGATAGTTGGGAGAATGATCCATGGTGGCTGCTTGACCGCATGGAAGCCTGGGGTCGTGATGTGGATCTGCTGGTCGTGATCACCCATCTCGAAATCTGCGCCACCCTGCCTTCCCTGCTGGCCGAGCATGTTGGCTTGCCGGGAGTTCTGCCACCGGGCCTCGCCCGCGGCCAGGGTCTTTACGTGGACCTCGCGGCGCGCTCCTGGCGCTTGCTGCAGGGCTGATCCCCCAGGAAATGGAACAGGAAGCAGATTCTTCCCACCCGACCACCGGCCGGTCGCGCTTCCTATGGAGCCGTCCCCTGGGGATTGGTGTCGAGCACCAAGGCCGCGCCCACGTCCGGCTGGCGGGCGTCCAGGCTGTAGAGGCGCCGGCTGGATCCATCCGGCCGCAGCAGGGAGCGACCCGGGGCGCGGGCACCATCCGGACCCAGCAGCCAGCAGCGCTCCACGGCATCGCCGCCACCCAGCTCGCCCTCGTGCTGGGGCA
This sequence comes from bacterium, assembly GCA_030685015.1. Taxonomy (NCBI): domain Bacteria; species bacterium. The sequence goes on along the minus strand of JAUXWS010000067.1, from coordinate 69,263 downwards.
GGCGATAGCCGCCGCGTCGACCGGGCAGCCAGCGGCCGGTGGCGGGGTCGCCACGCCCGTCCATCCCCAGCCGCTCGTTCAGCCAATTGGCGTAGGCCATGGCCTCGCGCGGGCTTAGCCCGGTCAGGCGCCGGTCCGCCCGGAGCGAGGGCGACCAGCCCTCCGCCATCTCCGCAATGGGCGGCAGCTCGCGCCCCGTCTCGTCGGCATAGGCCTGGTACTCGGCCAGCGACAGGGCGCGGCGGGCCAGCCGGGGGCCGGCGCCGGCCGGCCACTCCAGCGGGCGGGCGCCGTGGAGGGGCGCGCTCCACTCACTGGCGCGGCGATGGCAAAGGGAACGCAGGCGGTACTCGACCACCAGGTCGGCGGGGGCCGCGTCCAGCCACTGTCCCGCTTGGGCGGGCAGCACCTTGCGCAGCGTGTCGCCCGCCGCCACCCGCTGCAGCTCCAGGCGGTCCTGCAGCCAGGGACCCGGCTCCCAGGCCAGGGCGATGCCCCCCGGGGCGGGGCGGGCCCGCAGGCCGCGGGGCGGATCGGGCTGCAGCGACAAGCTGTGCCAGGACGACCAGCGGCTCTGGGCGGGCGGCAAACCTGCGCGCCAGCGCAGCCAGATCTGGTCGGCCTCGCCAGGCCGCAGCTGGTGCGAGGCGGCCAGGGGCTGCCGACGGAGGGTGCCGTCCTCCCGCCATTCCAGCTCCCAGCTGGCGCTCCAGCCACGGGGATCCTCCAACTCCAGGAAGAGGAGCGTGTCGCTGCGAGAGGAGGGCCGCAGGCCGAGAGGCGCCGGCCACTCCAGGTCCACTGTCTGGCTCCAGACCGGCTCATCGCCGCGCAGGAGCTGCAGGCGGCAGAGGCCGCCCAGGCCCTCCAGGCTCAATCCCTCCGCCTCCAGTTGGGCGCGGCCCTGCCGGCCCCGGCCGTCCAGCCAGGCGAGGGCGAGGCCCTCCGCCCCGGCGGGGGCCTTCACATGGAGGGAGCCGGGTCCGCTGCGGGTGACGAGGGGCCGCGCCTCATCGGACTCGCCCTCCCAGAGGAAGGGCAGGGAGCGGACGCCGCGGGCATCCTGGGCGGCGACGGCCAGGGGTCCGCGCCCCGGCCGCAGACGCCAGCGCCCGCTTCCGGCCGGCTCGAGCCGCCCCTCCCCCTGGGTGATGACCAGGGGCAGGGCGCTGCCCAGCAGGAGGGTCTCCTCCTCGAGGGCGAGCAGGTCGGGGGCGGCCGGCGTCTCTTCCGCCGGCAGGAAGGGCAAGGCCGCCGCCGGCGGCTGGCCGGGCCGCTCCAGGCGCAGGGCGCAATCCTGCCCGCTCCAGGAGAGGCGCAGGGCGCTGTAGGCGCGGCCGGCCAGGTTCAGGCTGAACTCGGGACCGGCGGGCAGGCGCAGCAGATCGACCACGCGCCCGTCCCGCTCGATGCGCAGCAGCAGGTCCGGCCGCGGGCAGGATCCGTCCTCCGCCACCCGTCCGCTCAGGCGGTCGCCGTTGAGCCGGGCCTCCAGCGGCGGGAAGGGCCGGCTCCAGAGTTCCTCGTCGCCGTAGTCGGGCAGGCCCTGGGCGTCCAGGCGGGCGGGGCGCCAGGCGATGGTGCGGCCATGGGGCGGCAGCGGACGGGTCAGGCGGAAGGCGCCGTCGGCGGGCAGGTCGGCCAGGGGCAGGAAGCCCTCCCCCTCGTCCGCCTCCAGCCACTGCCAGCCGGGATGGGCCCCGACCAGGCGCAGGCTGTCGCAGCCCTGGACCTGCACGGTTGTGGCCGCCTGGGTGGTGGCCGCCATCCCCAGCAGGAGCAGCAGGGCGCCGGCTCGCGCGCTCATGGGCGTGGTCGGGCTTGCAGGTAGACGGTGTCCACCACCTGGCTCTCGAGAATGAGCAGGTCGCGCAGCACGCGATCGACAACGTAGGTGGTATCCTGGCGCAGGATCTGCACCACGTCCATCACGCGCCGGCCCTCGCCGCCGGGCCGCGCGTAGAGGCTGTCTCCCGGATAATCCCAGACGCGCAGGGTGAGCCCGCCCTCCGCCACGTCCAGGGCCAACTCGAAGCGGGAGAGGCCCAGATGGCGCCGTGCCGCGGCCAGCAGGTCGGCCAGCATGGAGGCGGTGGGCTGCTCCAGGCGGCGCAGGTCCTCCTCGCGCACACCGGCCGAGGCATGGATCTCATGGTGGGAGGCGAAACTCCAGCCGGCCAGGGTCTCGCGCAGTTCGCGGCTGAGGGGACGCAGGAGCTGTGTCTGGCCGCCCGGGCGGGCGACGAGGAGATCCCCCTCGCCGAAGCCGTCGCTCGTCAGGTCCGTCAACTCGAGGGCGTCGACGCGGTCCGCCGCCAGGTCCAGCAATTGCTGGTCAAGAATCCGCTCCACCAGCACGGGATCCTCCACCCGCGCCGTCAGCAGCATGCGCGCCTCCACCTGCGGCCCCGCCGCCCCCAGCGGGCGCACGGCGGCGGGCCAGAGCAGCGCCAGGACCAGCAGGGCCGGAGCCGCCGGCCGCCCACGCCAAGGCCGCCGCCCGCTCATGGCCTCAGCTCCCGCGCCTGGCGCATGGCCTCGCGGGCCTCCTCGGACCGGCCCAGGCGACGGTAGACCTCGGCCTGCAGGTGATGGAGCTCGACCTGCTCCTCGGCGCGGCAAGCGCCGCCGCGGCAGGCCGCCTCCGCCCGGCGCAGCCAGGCCAGGGCCTCCTCCGGCCGGTTGAGCAGCAGGCCGGCCAGGCGCAGGGCCAGGGCCGCCTCCCAGCGCCCGGGTTCGGCCAGGCATTCCTCGAGCAGGGTCCAGGCGCGCTGCGGATCCTCCTCCTCCAGCGTGGCGGACAGCTCCAGGGTCATGCGGGAGCGGGAGTCCAGCGCCTCGGCGCGCAGGCTGTCGCCCCGGCCCAGGTCCCCGGAGGCCAACAGGGAGCGCACCCGCTCCAGTCCAACCTCCTGCAGGTCGAGGCGGCTGAACTCCAGATCGGCCAGGGCCAGGGTGTTGCGGGCGCGGTCGGTCGGGCTGCCGCTCTCCTCCACCGCCTTCTGCAGCAGCTCGCGCGCTTCGATGCCGCGCCCCTGCTCGATCAGCTTCCAGGCGCGGTCGATGCGCAGGGCCTGGCCCAGGCTGCCGCCGCCCCGCTGCAGCCAGCGCTTCAGCTCGGTCAGCTCCTTCTGGTCGGAGGCTTCGGCCAGGGGCTCCCACTCGCCCACCGCCCGCCGGAACTCCGCCTCGTCCTGCAGCTCCATCGCCAGGGAGACCCGCTCGCGCAGCAGCAGGATCAGATCCTGCCGGCGCCGCCCCACCGGACGCTCCTCGCTGCCACCCTCGTCCTCCCAGGCGAAGGCGCGCAGGGCGCGGCAGGCCTTCTGGTAGCGTTCGAGCGCCACCTCGCGCCGGCCGGCGGCGCGCAGCAGGTCCGCCAGGTCCCAGTGGGCGAAATAGTTGGAGGCGTCCAGGGCCAGGCGTTTCTGGGTCAGCTCGATGGCGCGGTCGCGGAAATTGAGGCTGGTGTAGAGGCGGGCCAGGTCCTCGAGCACGCCGCCGATGGCGGCCAGCACCGAGTCGTCCCAGGGGTTGGCGGCCAGCGCCGCCTCCAGCGTGGCGAGGGCCTGGCGATAGCCCTCGGCCGCCTGCCGCCGCAGGGACTCCTTGACGGCGGCCAGCTCCCGGGCCGACATGTCGCCCGGATAACGGTCGCCCGTCAGGCTGAGGGCGCCCTGCACTTGGCGCAGGGCCTGGTCGTAGAGGTCGTACCAGGCGGTGGAATCCGTGTGGCCGGCACGCCGCAGGGAATCCAGGCGCCAGACGACCCAGGCCTGGTCCTGCGACTTGCGCCGCAGCTCGGCGGCTTCGTTCAACCGGGCCCGGGCCTCGGCGCGGCGCTTGGCGCCCACGCGGGGCACCTGCCCCTCGCTGCCCGCCAGGATCTCGTCCACGCGCCGGGTCACGCCACCGCCCTGGCCGCCTGTCTGGGCGGCGGCCGGCGGCGGGCCAAGCGCCAGCAGCAGGATGGCCGCCAGGGCCGGCAGCCAGGCGGGAGCTCTCTTCCCATTCATCGCCATTCCTCCAGCGCTTCGAGGAGGCCGTCCCGCAGGCCCGTCCCCTCTCCCGCCCGGGCCCGCTCCGACTGCACGATCAGGTCGCCGCGCCCGCGGGAGACGGTGCCGCGCTGGAAGCCCTGCAGGTGCAGATCGGCCCCCGTCAGCACCAGCAGCCGCAGATCATCCCCCTGTCGCAGCAGGACGCGCAAGCCGCCCCCTTCGCCGCAAAACCAGGCCTGCCAACTGCCGCCGGCCAGGGCCAGCATCGCCCCGGGCAGGTCGCGGGAAGGGCAGCCCAGGAAATTGGCCAGCACCGGGTCCAGCCCCTGCCGCGGCATGGCCAGGGCCCGCTCGCGCGGACCGGCCCCCGCCGCCACCCGCACCTGGGGACGCTCCACCGCTTCCGTGCGCAGGTCGAGGCCGCCGCCGCCGCGCAGGCCCTCCCGCTCCGGGGCCAGGGCCCGTCCGCCCGACTCCCGCTCCAGCCTGAGGCCGCGCACACCCTCGCGCCCGGGCAGGCTGGGCAGATCCAGGGCACGGCGCTCCACGCCGCCCGTCCGCTCGCCGCCGAAGTCGGGGCGGGGGCGCACCAGGGCGCGCTCCGGTTCCGTCAGCGGGCGCGGCGCCACCCGGGTCAGCTGCCGCTCCAGCCGTTCACGGACCCGCTGCCGCATGACCTGGTCCCGCGCCGGGGTGGGAATGATGGTGCGCACCCAGCTCAGCATCTCCTCGGTGGGTGGCGCGCTCTGGCGCGGGCGGTCGACGCTGAGCTGGGCCAGGATCAGCCAGAGGACGAGCATGAAGGCGCCGCTGGTGCCCCAGCCCGCCAGGCGCACTTGGCGCTCGCGCTGGTCGCAGGCGGTCACGGCGCTTCCCCCTGCCCGTCGGCCGCTTCCGTCCAGCGGCGCTGGAAACGGATCTCGCGCGGCAGCTCGCACAGGTCGCAGGCGTCCACGGCGTCCACCGCCGTCTGCACCGGGGCGTGGGCCAGCACTTCCACGTCGGCGGCGCCCAGGCCGTGCTCGCTCTTCAGGCGCAGCAGCACGGCGCGCAGGGTGTCGGCCCCGCTCACGGCGCCCAGGGGTCGGTTGAGCCCGGTGGCGCTCTGCAGCTCGAGCAGGAAGCGCGCGGGGCCGGCCGCCGTGATCGTCAGGCGGCGCTGGCCCAGGTCCAGCGTGTCCAGCGCCTCGCTGATGCCGCGCGGCAGCTGGAGGGCGGCGCGGTCGTCCAGATCGGCCACCGCGAGGAAGCCGATGAGGATGATCAGCGTGACGTCGATCAACCGCGTCATGTAGCCCCGCTTCAGCGTCACGGCCGCTCCTCCTCGCGCTGGCGGATCACCTCGAGGGTCAGGCCCAAGTCCAGCTCGGCGCAGAGGTCGCGCACCAGGGCCACCTCGGCCGAGGGCCGGGCGCGGTCCGCCCGCAGCCGCACCTGGACGGCGCCGGCCGCCTTCTCCCCGGCCAGCCAGGCGCGCAGCTCCTCCTCGCCGGCGGCGGGACGGCGCTCCATGCCGCAGACGATGCCGCCCGCCTCGTCAAGGCTGATCAGGACCAGATTCTCGAAATCCGCCTGCAGGCGCGGCAGATGGCCGGCCCGCGGCAGGTCCACCTCCAGCCCGCGGTCGAAGTGGCTGATCGAGATGAACCCGAAGAGCAGGATGAGCACGATGTCGATCAGGCGCAGCATCGCATCCTCAGTTCTTCCGCTCCGTTTCCGTCAGGGCGCCCGCCTCGAGCATGGCCTGGCGGATCTCCGTCAGCTTCTGGAATTGGCGGTCCAGGCTGCGGTCGAAGTAGTTCCGCACCACGGTCATGGTGAAATTGAGGATGAGGCTGACCACCAGTCCGGTGAGGGTGGTGATGAGGGCCAGGCCCATGCCGTGGAGCACCTTGTCCTTGTCCAGCGTCCCCCCGAAGAAGGTCTGGAACATGCCCAGGACGGTGCCGAGCAAGCCCAGCGCCCCGGCGCTCTCGCTCAGGAAGAAGAGCCAGTTCTGGTAGGGCTTGAACCAGTCCTGGCGCACCGTCTGGTGCCGCTCGATCTGGGCGCTCATGGATTCGGGGTTGCGCGTGGCCCGGAACTGGGTCAGCATGTCGAGGGCGGCCCGGCTGAGCGTGCCGCTCTCGAAGCCCTTCAGCGCCTGCAGGGCGTCGGCCGCGCTCTTGGCGCAGGGGCTCCATTCCTGCAGCGGGGCCTCGCGCCCCTGGTCCAGGCGGATCATGAGGAAGCGGGAGATGCTGAGGGCCAGCCCCGCGGCCAAGGCCGCGTAAATGGGCCACATGATCCAGCCGCCCATCGCCAGGATCTCCAGCACGGGCATGGTGGAGGCCGGCGCGCTCTCCAGGGGGGATTGCGCCAGGGCGGCGGGCGCTCCCGCCAGCGCCAGGGTCAGCCCGGCGGCCCTTGCGCCGCGACGCAGGTCGTTCAGCATGATCGGACACCTCTTCTTCCAGATGTGATTGTCCATGCGCTTGTCCTCGACCCGCCGCCCGCGGGCGGCGCGGTCACTCCTCCCTCAGGTGGATGCGGATGCCGTCCACCCCGCCGGGCGGCACGGCCCCGGCCGGCTGCTCGCTCAGCCGCACGCTGCGCACGCGGCGCACCACCGGCACGTTCAACTCGCGCACCGCCAGCAGGCGACCGCGCCGATCCTCGACCTCCAGCCGGAAGTGGGCCTCGCCCGGGACCAGGGTGAAGCCCGCCAGCGGCACGGCCAGCCGCGCCGGCGGCGCGAAGCCATGGCCGTCCATCTTGTAGTCCGCCCCCGGCAGCCGGGCCAGCAGCCGCCAGCCTCCCGCCAGCCGGGCCAGCTCCTCGGGCAGGGCCAGATCCAGCCAGAGACTGTCCGGCGTGGTCAGGCGCCCGTCGCGGGGCAGGGCCGGCAGGGGCTGCACCTCCAGCGTGGCCCCCAGCAGGTTGGCCAGGTCCTCCAGGCGTTCCTCGCGCTTGCCCACATGGATGACCGGCCGCAGGCCCTCCTCCCAGGCCAGGCGCTCCAGCCAGCCCGACAGCTCCCACCAGGCGCCGGACCAGGTGCCGCGCACCACGCCCGACTGTCCGGGCGCCAGCGCGCGCCCGTCGCCGCCCAGGCCCGCCGCGGCGAGGGAGGCCGGGTCGGTGCCGATCTGGCGCAGGCGTTCGAGCAGGGCGGGCTCCACGTGGAGGTGCAACTCCACCGTCTCGATCGCATGGCTGCGGCTGGTCAGGAGGAGGGGGGCGCGCTCCGGACGCCAGCGGCGCCGCAGGGCGTCCAGCCAGGAGGGTCCCTCCCGCCAGCGGTCGGCCGGCAGGGTGGAGGGACGCAGCGCGTCGGGGCCGCCCGGCGTCAAGGCGCCGCCCAGGCTGTAGCGCCAGGAGAGGCGGTGGCTCCCCTCGGAGCGGTCGGCCAACTCGCCCAGGGGCAAGGTGTAGGCATAGGCCACCTCGTGTCCGCCCCCCGGCCGGGCGGCGAACTCGAGGGCGACGCCCTCGCGCCGCAGGTCGGCGTGAAGGTCCAGCTCGGACAGGGCGCGCCAGCCGGCCTGCAGGCTGGGCTGGAGATCGCGCCCCAGCTCGTCGGCCAGGCCATCGCCCGTGGTTTGCAGGCGCAGGTTGTCCACGGCCAGGCCCAGGCTGAGCTGCTCACCGCTCCAGGCCACGCCGGCGTAGCCGCGCACCGGGGCGCGGGGCGCGCCGGAGACAAGGGAGAGGCTGGGCCGGTTCAGCCGCTTCAAACCCAGGCCCGCCTTGAGACCCACCAGCGGCGACCAGAAGGCGCCGGCCCCCAGCACGGGCTGGAGCCGGTCCAGGCCGTCGCGGAAGACGGGATCGTCCAGCACATCGGCCCCCAGGCGGTCCCGATTCCAGCCGAAGCGGCGCAGACCCGCCTCCAGGCCCAGCGACAGGTTGGGGCGCAGGGCGATCCCCCAGTCCAGGCAGATCTCGCTCTCGGCGAGCAGGTCGGTGTCGCGCAGGTCGGCGAGGAGGACCAGGTTGTAGCGGGGCGCGCTCAGCTGGAAGCCGCCCTGCCCGATGGCGGCCGGGCCGCCGGCCAGGCCGGAGTTGAGCAGTTGCCAGTCCGCCGTGAAGGCCAGGGGCTGCCAGGCGGCCAGGGCCGGGTTGACGCGCATGGCGTCGGCGCGCTCCACGAAGGCCGGGTTGCCGGGGAAGCGCAGCTCGGCGCGGGCTCCACTGGCGGACCACAACAGGGTGAGGACCAGCAGCAGGTGTTTCATCGCACCACCCCCAGCTGGCCGCGCGCCAGCACCCGCTCGCCGTCCAGCAGGATCCAGGCGTAGGCGCCGGGCAGCAGCTCGCGGCCGCCCGAGCGGCCGTCCCAGGACCACTCCTGGGCGCCGGGGGCCAGGTCGTGGGCGACGACCCGCCGCCCGCCCGCCTCGAAGATCTCCACGCGGAAGCCGCGGGCCGGCGGATGGGCCCCGAAGAGGAAGCGCAGCTGGTCGTTGATTCCGTCGCCATTGGGCGAGAAGGCGGCGCGCTCGACGCCCACCGGCTCGCGCGAGAGCTCGACGCACTCCTCCAGGCGGTTGTTGGCCGGATCCTCCGCCGGGTTGGCGGGATGGAGGGTGAGGACCCAGCAACTGCGGGCCCCGCCCAGCGGCATGACCAGGACGAGGGTGGTGTCCATCGCCTCCCCCGCCGCCAGGTCGGTCCAGGGCCAGTCGGCGCGGGCCACCTCCTGCAGGTCCTGCTCCAGGCGCAGGACAAGTCCGCCCACGTAGCCGGTGGCCGAGAAGATGCGCGCCGCCAGGGCCAGCGTGTCGCCGTGGTGCGCCGTCTGGCGCGGCGCCGCGGCCAGGTTGAGGCGGAGGTCCTGGGGCGACTGGGTGATGGCGATGGCCTCCTGGACGTGCAGGAGGCCCGCCCCGGGGGGCAGGTCGGCGGCGCTGACCCGCCAGTGCAGGCGGCCGCCCAGGCGCAGCGAGTCCCCCACCTCGGGGCGGTAGGCCAGGGTGAGGCCGGTCTGGTCCGGATCCAGCCCGGCCAGGAGGAGGGTGTCGCTGAAGGCGGCGTCGTGGCCCAGCAGCAGGTGGCCGGTGAAGCCGTCGCCGTCCACCTCGGCCAGCTCCCAGGAGAGGATGGTCTCCACGCCCTCGCGCAGCGGCGTGTCGGCCGCCGGCCGCACGACCAGGCGGGGGGCGTCGTCGACGGGGGCCAGCGCGACCTGGAGGCTGTCGCGCCGGGTGCCCTGCATCTCCACCAGCTCGAAGAGCAGGCCCAGTCCCGGCACCCGGTGGCGGTTGAGGTCGGGGGCGGGCCGCACCCGGTAGAGCAGGCCGCCCAGGTCCTCCACGTCCAGGGCCTCCGCCGGTGGCAGATCCCCGCTGCCGAAGATGCCCAGCAGGCGGGAGGTGGCGCCCGCCGCATCCTCGCCCGGACTGAGCAGCCAGTCGGCCAGATTGAGCACCAGCTCCTGGTCCTCCGTCATGCGCAGGGTGTCGCGTCGGCTGGTGAGATCCAGCCGGCCGCCCGCGCCGATCCAATAACCCTGCGTCCCGGCCAGGTCGGCCAGCCGGCAGGTCCACCACAGGCGGCCGCCGAAGAGGGCGGAATCCCCCTCGGCCAGCGGCCGTTCGTAGCGCCATTGGCCCTCGCCGCCGAAGGCCAGCTCCTCAACGGGCTGCAGATGGGCGGCGTCGCGGTAGAGGCCGAAACTGCGCGCCAGGGGATCGCCGTCCACCTCGCGCCAGGTGAAGTCAAGGCGGAGGGTCCGTCCCTCGCGCACCGTCAGCAGCGTGTCCGGGCGGGCGGCCCAGGCCGGCGGATCGTCCACGGGCAGGATGCGGCAGAGCAGGGTGTCCCGTGTCAGGTTGCCCGAGCCGTCCAGCAACTCCAGGTCCAGGCCCAGCTGCGGGAAGCGCTGGCTGTTGACGTCGCGTCCGGGGCGCAAATGCAGGCGCAGCCCGTCCTGCCCCGTTACGGTCAGCAGGCTGTCGGCGGGCAGGCCCCCGCTTCCCGTCACGCCGTGCACCGTCAGCTGGAGGGTGGCGATCTCGTCATCGAGGTCGCGGATGATGGGCGCCAGGTCCAGCCAGGCGGCGATGTCCTCGGTCATGGGCGGCAGATCGTCCGTGAACTCGGCCGCCCAAGGACAGCTGAGCAGACCCAGCACGGGCAGCATGAGCAGGCTGTCCGCCCCCGGGGCGTTGGTGGGCAGGGCGAGCAGGGCGCCCTGGCGCCAGGGCCACGGCCCGGTCATGGGCGGGCAGAAGGAGAGGCGCAGGCGGGCGCTGTCGCCCACGGCGATGGGCGCCGATGGCCACTCGAGCAGGCAGAAGCTCTCCGGGGCGCTGAGGGAGTCGTCGGGATGGGCCTCGAACATGGGCTGGCCGAGCCGCAGCACGGCCGTGCCCGTGTTGCGCAGCCAGAAGTCGGCGGCGGGGCATTCCGGCTCGCACTGGGCATGTCCGCCGCAGTCGACCCCCAGGTCGAGGCTGTCCACGGACGCCACGGGAGCCGCCAGTCCGGCCTGCAGGCAGAGGACCGTCCAGGCCTGTCCCACCTGGCCGGGGCAGTCGGGGAAACTCCACCAAGCGTTGAACTGGGCCTGGCTCCAGCAGCTGTCCAGGGGAAGGGCGGGGTGCACGCGCAGCTCCACGGCCAGGCTGTCGCCGGGTTGCAGGGCGGCGGGGGGCAGGTCATCCCAGGAGAAGGGGAAGGCGGGATGGGCGGGCGGGGCCGACACATCCACCACCATCGTGCCGGCATGGCCGCGGTGCCGCAGCGTGATTGTCTCGCGCAGGGTGTCGCCCGCCGCCACCTCCCGCCACTCGAGACGGGTGGGCAGCTCGAGGCGGGCGGCGCCCACCGGCTCGTCAAGCAGGATGTCCAGGCGGCCGTCCTGATAGAGCAGGGCCAGGTCATGGCCGCCGTCGGCGTTGACGTCGTAGGCGCGCAGGCGCCGGGGCGCGGCGGGCAGCTCCGCCAGAAGCGGCTGCAGCTCGCCGGTGCGCGGATCCATCGCCACCGTCAGCGAGGACCAGCCGGCGAAGACGACGCGCCCGTCGGGGAGCGCCTCCACGTCGCGCAGCGGCTCCGGGTAGGTCCAGGCGTGGACGGCGGCGCGCTGGTTGGCCACGTCGATGTTGCTCACCACCACCACCTGGCCGTCCCCGTTCCAGGCGATGAGATCCGGCCAGCCCGCCGCGTCGCCGTCGCTCCACGGCTCCAGGCGCTCCATGCCCTGCAGGGTGTCGGGCGGGGCGCTCCAGGCCTGGGTCAGGGTCGAACCGTTCCAGACCAGCATGCGCAGGGGCGTGGGCGAGGCCTCGAGCAGCAGGACGTAGTCGCGGAAAGCGCCGGGCGCCAGCGCCGTGCCCTGGATGATGAGCAGGTCGAGGGGGTCGCCCATGCCGCCGGCCAGGACGCGGGCGGAGTCCGCCTCGATCTGGGCGCAGTCGTCCCGGGCGGGGAAGAGGACCAGGTCGCCGCCGCGCGTGGCCACCAGCAGGTCCTGGCAGAGATGGCCGGGCACCATGCGGATGGGCCGGGCCAGTTTGGGGGATCCGGCGTAGGAGCCGTCCGTCAGCACCTGTTGGGTGAAGACGGGGCTGTTGTCCGCCCCGGTGCGGGCCAGCACGCGCACGCCCTCCGCCTGGCCCCCCGTGTGGAGGAGGAGACCCTCCCCCGGATGGATCATGCCGGCGCCGCTCCGTCCCAGGGTGAGGGAGGAGAGGCGGCGCTCCAGCGCCCAGTCGAGGCCCAGGCCGCCCAGGCCGTGGATGACGGGGTTGGCGGCGCAGGTGTCCACGCCGAAGAAGACCAGCAATTCCCGCCGCGCCAGGGCAAGGTCGATCAGGTTGTCGCGGTCCAGGTCAAGGGGCAGCAGGTCGAGGGACTCGCTGGCCGGCCCCTGCAGGGTCAGGGCCCAGGGCTCGCGCTGCCCGATCCACTCGCAGTCGTCGCAGAGCAAGGGCCAGCGGAAGTGGGCCGGCTGCAGGGAGACGGGATCGCCCAGGCTGCTGTCCACCGCCATCTCCAGCCGCACGATGGCGCCCGGGTTCCAGGGGCGGACCACCTCGTTGGGCATGAGGAAGACGGTGGAGTAGGGCGGGTTGCCCACCGCCGCCGGTGTCCAGTAGAGGCGGCCACTGCGCTCGTCGCGGATCTCGATGAGGCGGTCCAGCTCATTGAACTCCACCAGGCCGAGCGGCGGGGCGAAGGTCAGCTGGATGTTCTGGCCGGGGCTGAGCGAGCCCCCCGGCGCCGGCAGCACGCCGGTCAGGACGGCGCGCGCCGCCGGGACCGCCGCCAGGGCCAGGATGACCGCTGCCCGCCACCTGCCGGTCAAGGTTTCCTCCCGTTCCGCTCGTCCCCATCCATGTCCGGCCGCCCTTCCAGCAGGCGGACCCACTGCCCGATCTCCGCGTCCCGGCCGTCGTCCAGCTCGCGGAAGAGCTGGAGAGCCCGCTCCCGCCGGCCGGTCTGGGCGAGGGCCTCGGCCTGCAGGCGCCGTTCCCGGCGACCGCCGGGAGGCTGCTCCTCCAACCAGGCGGCCAGGGGGACCCAATACCCGCGCCGGGCGAGGGCTTCCAGGTCGCGCCGGTCCAGCCCCAGGCGCCGTCCCCAAGCGCCCACGAAGGCGGCGTCGGGCTGAAGCGGGCGGGCCAGCAAGATGCGGAAATCCCCCCGCCGCGGTCCCGGCGCTCCATTCTTTATCAGCATTGTCAGGAGGGAAGTTGAGCCGGCCTGGCGGGCGGCCCGCCACTGGCGGGCCGGCTCGCGGTCCAGGCGGGCGAAGAGGCTGTCCGGCAGCAGACGTCCCGCCCGGCCGGCCTGGCGGGCCAGGGCCTCCACCGTGGCGGCCGGCTCGGGTGAAAGGGCAAGGAGGAGGAGGGCGAGGGAGTCCTGCTCCGGCCCGGGACGCCGCGCCGCAAGGTCCAGGGCCGGCCGCAGCCAGCTCTCGGGCAGGCGGCCTCCCGCCAGCCGGCCCGCCGCCCGCAGGTCCCCGCGCTGGCAATGCCACCAAGCCTGTTCCAGGGAGTCCCCCGCCGGCGCGATGAGGTCCGGCCGTCCGGCGAGCAGGGCCTCGCGCGGTCCCGGCCGCAGCGCTGCGCAGCCCGCCCCCAGCAGCAGCAGCGCCAGCGCCATGATCCTGCCTCTCCTCATGTCCCCTCCCCCGCCATCGTGCGGAAGTTGCCGGCGCGCACCGTGACCCCGCGCCGGTCCAGGGCTTCAAGATAGGGCACCATGAAACGGCGCGAGGCGCCCAGGCGCGTGCCGGCCTGGCCCACCGTGAAGCCCTCCGCCGCTTCTCCGGCCAGGGCGGCCAACTCCCGCAGCGCCGCCTCGTGCCGGCGCCGGGTGAGGAAGACCTGGTCCGTGGCCTGCTCGACCAGCCCCTCGCCCAGGGCCAGGGCCAGCAGGCGCTTGGTCTCGGGCACGGAGACGGCCAGGGCGGCGGCCATCTCCTCCAGGCGGGGCGCCCCGTAGCCCTGCTCTTCCAGCCAGGCGACGAAGGCGTCCACCCGGCGGCGCAGCTCCGGATTGATCGTGGCCTCGTGCCCGCTGATCGCCGCCATTCGGCCGTCAAGCCGGACCTGGCCGGCGGCGGCCAGGCTGGTCAACAATTCATCGAGCAGGGACTGGGCGAAGCTCTGCCAGCCCCGGTGGGCGAAGAGCTCGCCCTTGAGCTGCGGCAGCGGCATGCCGGGCAGCTCGGGGGATGCGTCGTGCCACTCCTGGAGACGGTTGAGCAGGCGCATCGAGAGTTCGTTCCAGCGGGCCGTCGAGATCCAATGCACGCGGCTGCCCCACTCGCAGCGCCGGACGCGCCCCGCCGCCGCCAGCTCCGCCAGCGCTCCGCGCAGCTCGTCCGGGGCGGCCCCGGTCTTGCTGCGGAAATCCGCCTCGAGCCAGACGGGCTGTCCCGGATCGTCGAGCAGGCCCGCCAGTTTGTCGATGAAGTCCCCGCCGGCGATGCGCTCCAGCCGCTCCACGACCTGCACGGCGGAGGGGCGGTGGCGGCGTGGACCGGGGTCGACGATGACGCCGCCGCCGAGGGTGGCCTGGGGCGAATAGCGGCGGATGACGAAGCGGTCGCCCACCAGGGCGGCCGTCGGTTCCTCGAGGAGCAGCTGGGCGTAACCCTCCTCGCCCGGCTCAAGGACCTTGCGCCCCAGGAGCAGCACGCGGCCGATCAGCTCGGCGGTGCCCAGGTGGAGCCGCACGCGGTCGCGATGCTTGAGGCGCAGATTCCCCGGCAGCACGCGCAGGCGGGCGTCGAGCAGGGTGGTGGGCCGCAGCACGCCGGGGGCGGCCAGCCAGGAGCCGCGCGCCAAGTCGGTGCGGGCCAGGCCTTGCAGGTTGAGGGCGGCGCGATCGCCCTGCCCCACCTCCTCCACCGCCAGGCCGTGCACCTGCAGGCCGCGCACCCGGGCCCGCTGCCCGCCGGGCTGGACCTCCACCTCCTCGCCCAGGCGCAGGACGCCGCTGAGAACCGTGCCGGTCACCACCGTGCCATGGCCCTTCACGTTGAAGACGCGATCCACCACCTCGCGGAAGAGGCCGCGGCCCTCGCGGGGCGGAAGGGCGGCCAGGGCGGCGTCCAGGGTGGCGCGCAGCTCGGGGATGCCCCGCCCCGAGAGCGAGTCCACCACGCAGAGCGGCGCCCCCTCCAGGAAGCTGCCCGCCAGGAAGGTGGCGAGGTCCTCCTGCACCAGGGCCAGCCACTCGGGATCGGCCATGTCCGCCTTGGTCACCACCACCAGGCCGTGGCGCAGGTCGAGCAGGCGCAGGATGTCCATGTGCTCGCGGGTCTGGGGCATGATGCCGTCGTCGGCGGCCACCACCAGCAGCACGAAATCGATGGTGGCCACGCCGCTCACCATGTTCTTGATGAAGCGCTCGTGGCCGGGCACGTCGATGATGGTGGCGTGCTCCCCCAGGAAGGCGAAGCCCAGGTCGATGGTGATCTGCCGCTCCCGCTCCTCGCGCAGGGTGTCGGTGTCCATGCCGGTCAGGGCGCGCACCAGGCTGGTCTTGCCGTGGTCGATGTGCCCGGCGGTGCCGATCACGATGTGCCGCATCAGAGTCCCCGTTCCCGGCGGACTCTCTCCCAGGCCGCCTGCAGCGTCTTGAACTTCTCTTCAGCGAAGGCGCGGAAGTCCTCCCCCAGGTGTGCGACGCGATCCGGGTGGAAGCGCTTGGCCAGCTCGCGGTAGGCCTTCTTCAACTCCTCATCGCTTGCTTCCCGCGACAGGCCCAGCACCTCGTAGGGATCGGGGCCGGCGGGCGAGGCGTCCGCGGCCGGCCCACCCGCGCCGGCCGCCCCGAAGAGGGTGCGCAGGTCCCGCTCGCGGATGCCCAGCCCCCGCGCCACCGCCGTCACGGCCTGGGCCTCGGCCGGGTTGATGATGCCGTCCGCCCGCGCCACGGCGAGCAGCAGCTGCATCAATTCCAACCGCTCGTAGTAGCCCAGGTGGGCGCTGATCTGGGCGCAGAGGGGTCCCACCTCGATGGGCCGCTCGAGCAGGACCTTGAGCAGCTGCATGAGATCGGCCGCATCCTGCGGGAAGGCCTGCTGCACGAAGGCGCGCACCTGGCGCACCTCCTCGCTGCGGGTCTGCCCGTCCGCCCGGATGACATGGGCGCAGAGGGCGATGAGGGCGGCCACGAAGTTGCCGGCTGGGTTGGCCGCGAAGCGCGGATCGCTCCTCACCTGATCGCGCTGCCGGTAGTAGTGGGGCGGCACTTCGCGCGTCGCGCCCTTCTGGTCGAAGGCGTTGCCGATGACGCCCCCCAGCAGCGCGCCCAGCGGGCCGAAGAGGGCCCAGCCCAGGCCGCCACCGATCAGTTTTCCCGTCCAGGCCATGCTTGTCCTTAGACCAGGGCGCGCGCCAGGGCGTCCGCCAGTTGCTCGATCTCCTCCGGCCGCACGGCCTTGAGGTCCACCACCAGCTCCTCGTCGCGCACCTGGGCCACCACGGCGGGACGGCCCATGCGCAGGCGGCGATGGAGCCCCTCGGCGCGCCCGGCCTGCGGACGCAGGAAGAGGGCGGCGCTGGGCAGCTCCTGCTCGGGCAGCGCGCCGGATCCCGTCCGCCCCGTGCTGTCGCCTTCCCGCAGCGCCAGGCGACCCGTCAGCTCCGTCCCCCGGCCCCAGGCTCCGGGCGCGGGATCGATCGCCAGCCGGACGGCCAGCGCGTCGAAGAGGGCGGCGGCCCTCCCTCGCACCGCGGCGCGCTCCTCGTTGCAGGCCGCCCAGACCGGCAGCCCGCGCCAACCCTCCGGGGCCAGGTACTGCTCAAGCACCGCCTCCAGCGCCGCCAGGCACAGCTTGTCGCAGCGGAAAGCGCGCATCATGGGATGGCGGGCCAGACGGGTCACCAGCTCCGGCCGCCCCAGCACGATGCCGGCCTGGGGGCCGCCCAACAGCTTGTCCCCGCTGAAGCTGACCAGATCGGCGCCGCGGGCCAGGATCGCCTGGGGCAGCGGCTCCGCCTCGGGCACGGCGGGAAAGTCCACCAGCGCCCCGCTGCCCAGGTCGTCCAGCAGCAGCAGCCCGCGGGCGCGGGCCAGGGCGGCCAACTCCTCCACGGCCGGCTGGGCCGTGAAGCCGATCACGCGGAAGTTGCTGGGATGGACCAGGAGGATGGCCGCCGTGCGCGGCCCGATGGCCGCCTCGTAGTCGGCCAGGTGGGTGCGGTTGGTGCAGCCCACCTCCACCAGCCGGGCGCCGCTCTGGCGGATCACCTCGGGAATGCGGAAACCGCCCCCGATCTCCACCTGCTGGCCGCGGGAGACGATCACCTCGCGACGGGCGCAGAGGGCGCGCAGCATGAGGTGGACGGCCGCCGCGTTGTTGTTGACCACCAGGGCGGATCCGGCCCCGGTGAGCAGCGTGAGCAAACGGGCCGCCCGTTCCTCGCGCCGGCCGCGGGCGCCGCTGGCGAGCCGCAGCTCGAGATCGGCGGCGCCGGCCAGGATCTCCCCCACCCGCCGCACGGCCAGCTCCGGCAGCACGGCGCGGCCCAGCCCGGTGTGGAGGACGACGCCGCTGGCGTTGATGACGCGGCGCATGCCGCCCTCCAGCAGGACCAGGGCGCGGGTGGCGGCGCCCTGGGCCGCCTCGGCCGCTGTCGTCGCCTGGCGGACGCGGCCGGCCAGCAGCTCCTCCCGCCGGGCGGCGATCTCCTCGCGGACCAGGGTGGTCAGCGCCTCCGGCCGCAGGCGGCTCCGCCAGGCCGCCAGCGCAGGTTCGCGCAGCACGCGGTCCACGGCCGGCAGATCGGAGAGCGGACGGCGGGTTGCCGCCCCGCCGTCCTCTTCCTGGGTGTGATGGTCGAGGATCTTCCTCACCCGTGCTCCAACCTAAAACTGGGTGGCCAGCGTGGCCTTCACGCCGTCGAAGGGCGCCACCACCCGGCAATTGCCGCTGCTGCAGACGAGGCCGCCCCGCTGGCGGCCGGCGAAAAGCGTCAGGGTGTGGGACAGGTCCCGGTGCCGCAGATCCATCCGCAGCTCGCCCGACGCCAGCCAGTCCCGGCCGCTCTCGCTGTGCTCCTCATAGTCCGCCGTCACATTGACGGAGAGCGGCTTGGCCGGATAAAAGTTGGCCCAGAGCAGCACGGCGTCGCTCGTCTTGTCCCGCGCGCGCTCCTCCTTGCGCATGAACTCGCCGGCCAGCTCAAGGGAGTTGACCAGGGGAAGCGGCGCGTGCCAGCCCGCCGTGAGACCGGTGCGGCGGTACCAGGGGCGGCCGGCGAGGGGCGCCCCGCCCTCCACGAAGCCGCTCGTCTCCTCGGCGTAGGCGGCCCCCAGGGCAAGCTGGCGGTCGTGGTCGAAATCGAGCAGCCAGCCCGCCGTGTACTCCTGGTAGGCGCTGAGCGCCTCCTCGAAGCGGGGCAGCAGGTTGTCCTCGATGCGGCTGGTCCAGGCGCCGCTGAGCAGCAGGGTCTGCCCCGCCGCCAGGGGCCGGCTGAGGTCGAGCTGGAGCCCCGTCTCGTTCTCGAAGGTGTTGAGGCGCCGCTTGCGGGCGATGAGACGGGTGGGGATCTCCTTCTGCACGATGGGCGGGTTGTTGATGTAGAGCGCCCGCCGGGCGAAGCGGTAGTACTTGTACTCGGCCAGCACCTGCCAGCCCAGCAGGGGCAGGCTGGCCGTGCCGTAGGTGGCCAGTCCCCCCGACCCGGCGTTGACCGGCAGCTCGTCGTGCTGGTGCTGGTCCACGTGGTTGAGCGAGAGTTCCACCCGGCCCAGGCGGACCGTGGCGTAGAGCTCGCGGCTCTCCAGGTCCAGCTCGCGGGGCTGGAGGTCCTGGATGGACTCCGGGATCTCGGCGGCGCGCACCCAGCTGCCGCCCAGGCTGCCCCAGGGGCGGTGCCACTCCAGGTTGGCCGCGCCCAGGCGGCCCACGTAATCGTGTCCGCCCGCCAGCGCCTTCAGGGTCCAGTCGCCGTGCAGGGCCTCCACCAGGGCGCCGTCGCCCCGGCTGTCCCAGGTGGTGGGCAGTTCCTGGCGGGCCGTGCCGGTGAGGCGGGGATTCTCCAGCGCGTCGTCGCGGTAGAGGGAGAGGGCCAGGCCGTTGCCGAAGGTGGTCCAGAAGTGGCCCAGCTGCACGTGGACGGGGCCCTGCCACTCCAGGCTGCGGCGAATGAGGTCGGCGTCCTTGATGCGTGTCGCCTCGGGGCGGGCGTCGGGCAGCTCGGCGGGGTGGAGGGCGGCGGCGGCCGCGTTGAGCCGCAGGCTGCGCCAGGAGAGGTCCAGGTCGAGCATCGCCTCGCGGTAGAGGCGGTCCAGCTCCTGGTTCTGCTCGTTGAGGACGGTGCCCCAGCCGGCCTTCAGCGTGCCCAGCCCGGAGAGGCCCAGCTCCTGGGCGGGGAGCGACGTCGCCCCCGGACCCAGGGCGATGGCAAGGCCGGCCAGCGCCGGCAACAGGCGCCGCATGCCTAGCGCTCCGCCGCGGGGGCGGGTCCGAGCAGGCGCTCCAGTTCCTTGGCCAGGGCCTTCTCATCCCCGGGTTTGTAGCCGCTGTGCGCGTAGAGCACCTCGCCCCCGCGCCCCACCAGCATGGTGTAGGGCGGGTTGGTGCCCTTCAGCTTCTTCATGGTCTGGCCGTTGGGGTCGAGCAGGACGGGCATCGTCCAGCCCTTGCTCGTGACATAGGGCTTGACCTGCTTCTGGCTGCGCGGACTGTCCACCGTGACCAGGGCCAGCTGCAGCTGGCGGTCCTCGAAGCGCTTGACGATCTCGACGAGGTGGGGGATCTCCTTCTTGCAGGGTTCGCAATACGTGGCCCAGAAGGAGAGGAGGACCGGTCCCTGGCGGCAGAGATCGGCCAGGTCCACCATCTCCCCCGCCAGGTTGCGCAGGCGGAAGGAGGCGGTGTCGGCGGCCTGGGCGGGCAGGACCGCGGCCAGAACAAGCAGCAGCGACAGGATCGTCAGGATGCGGCGCGGCATGGCAACCTCACTTGATCAGGGTCAGGGGCGTGCTGAGGACGGAGCGCTCGGTCACGACGCGGGCCTGGTAGCGGCCGCTGGGCAGGCCGGCGCCGTCGAAGAGCGCCTCGTGGCGCCCGGCGGGCAGGGAGCCGGCCAGGGGCACGGCGACGAGGCGGCCGGCCAGATCGATGATCTCCACCCGCACGGCGCCCGGGCTGTCCAGGTGGAAGGGAATGTGCGTGAGCGGGTTGAAGGGGTTGGGCCAGGGCGGCAGCAGTTCCAGGCCGGCCGGCTGGGCAGGTAGCCCTGTTCCTTCCTCCAGCGTGAAGGTCAGAACGTTGCGGATGGTGTCGTCCGGGCAGAAATCACGGACGAGGATGATCTCCATCTGGCTGGTGCCGAAGGAGCGGGCGAAGAACTCGGCGTCATAGAGCGTGACCTGCTCGCTGAACACCACATCCGTGATGGTGAACTCCCCGCCTTCCCAGGGCTGGATGGGGCGGCAGAAGCCGGGCGGGTCCGCCTCGGGATCCTCGCAGAACTGGTGGGCCCAGTCGGCGGGACCGCTCAGCCGGCGCAGGGTGATGGTCAGCACCTCGTCCATGATGTGCGGGTTCTGGACCGGGTAGAAGAACTTCTGGCTGACGCCCTGTCCGATGATCTCCGGAACCGTCACGGTGATGGACAGGGCCACCGGTTCCTCGATCTCCATGCACTGGGCCGCCACCCGGCCCTGGACGGCCACGAGGAGCAAGGCCGCCGACAACAAGGTTTTCAACATGGTGCCTTCCTTTGTTTCTCCACACCGGTTCGTGGGTTCCTACTCGGGCAGCAGTTCCTGCAGAAGTGCCTCCAACGCGCTGGAAGATATGCCGCCGCGCACGGAGTGGATTCTACCATCAGGCAGGATCACGTAGTTGGTCGGATAGGCCGAGACCTGGGCCATTTGCGCCACGGGCGGGCTGCCCAGATCCTGGAGGAAAATGAAGTCGTAGTTGGGAAAATAGACCGGATCATCCGTCGGGAATGGATCCATCGCCACCACCCGGAAACCCCGGCTGCCGTACTGCTGAAGCAGCGCCTGGAAACCCGGCATCTCCTCCTGGCAGGCCGTGCAGGCAATGAACCAGAAGCTGACCAGGACCAACTTGCCCCGCAACTGATGCAGGCTGTATTGGCCGATGGGGGCGCTTTGCCCGGGCACAACCTGCGACAGGGTGAAGTCGGGAAAGAGCTGGCTCGCGGCATAGCCCTCGGCGGCAGAAGTCCAACTGAAGACTTGCCCCCCGCCGCAGAGGCCGCCCAGGCGGACCCAGGCCGGCGTGGCCCGGTGGCCGGGACGGAAGGCGCTGAAGAAGTAGCTGCCCATCTGTGGATCCTGCACCGACCAGATGCCCGCACCCAGATCCACGCCGTCCAGGATGAGCAGGCCGTCCACGCCGGGGTCCACCATCATGGCGACACTGCCCGCGTCCACCAGCAGGTCGCTGGTCGGATCCTCGTCGTAGCTGAAACTGGTGTCCGCCCGCAGGCAGAAGTCGTCCCCCACCCGCAGCTGATGGCTGGCCATGCGGGTGAAATAGAGGGTGGCAGGCGAATCCTGGGGCCAGCGCACGCCGTCCAGCCAGAGCGGCATCCCGGCGCGCTCGCCGCTGGGCGTCATCGTCCGCGCGACGACGGAGAGGAGGGAATCCGCCCGCGGATAGAGCCGCGCGATCAGCGTGTCGCGCCGCGCTCCGCTCGGGAAGCGGTAGAGCATGTCATCCAGCGGGAACCAGTCCTCGGCGTTGCTGGGCGTGAAATGCAGGACCAGGTTGCTGTCCAGGGGCAGGTCCTCGATGACAAGGAAGGCGTCGCCCCCCGGGTAATTGAGCGCTTCCCGCCCCGCGATGCCCAGGAGGCCCGAGATGCCCTCGACCTCCTCATAAGCGTTGCGGGCGCGGAAGACCAGGGTGCCCGTCTCGCGCTGCTCCCCCACTTCTTCGATGGCGCAGCCGGCCATGCCCAGCAGCAGGGCGGCCAAGCCCATTCGGATATGGATGCTGTTCATGCGATCAAAGTAAGGAAGGGCCCGTCCGCCAACAAGGTTGGGCTTGGTTCGCAGGAATGAGGGAAGAAAAGGCATGCGGCGCTCCCGGGATGCGGAATCACGACCTGGGGCCATTGCCTGCAAAGAGCGTTCCCGATTGTCCGCGTCACTCCGACCTTGTCCGCCTTGGACTTCACCAAAGGTCGGGCCCACCCAGTTCCGCCTTCCCTCCGGTTCGGTTCAGGAAGGCAACCAAATGTCTGGGACGCCACCCGGCCGGGCATGAAAAGGGCGGCCCAGCGGCCGCCCCCAGTCGGGTTGATTCACGGACGGATCAGAAGGTCAACTCGCCGCTCACCGGGTCCAGACCGTAGGCCTCGCCCTCGCCCAGGTCAAGGGAGGCGCCCCGCGGCCCGAAGACGATGGTGAACTCGCGGTGGATCTCCTCCCCGTTGCGCACCGCGTCGAACACGCCGTGCAGCGTCCCCGCCACCGGCACGCGGCGCCCGTTGCGCAGGATGATGACGAGATCGCTGCCGGTGAGGCTGAGGCTGTAGGAGTAGCTGAGGTCGACGATCTCGCCATTGGGCCGCCGGCGATGGCGCAGGCTCTCGCCCTCCTCCTGGTGGCTGCCGTTGACCAGGGTGCCCGGCGTCTCGTCATGGATGCCGCGCAGGGTCCAGGCCCCCTGGCCGGACTGGCTGCTCTCATGGCGGGGGCTCCAGCTCTCACCAGTGTAGCTGCGGGTGAGATCCAAGCCACGCAGGTTGGGGTCGTCGCGCTGGACGAGGCAGCCGCCCTCCTCGTCCATGAAATGGAGGGTGCGGGTCTGGCTCCGGCTGAAGCCGGCCTCCCCGTGGTCGGCCTCCCGGGAGTGGGTGATGGTCCAGGTGCAGGTCGTGCTGTCGAACTGCGCCTCGTCGCTCTCGCGGTCCTTGCCGGCCGGCTGCGCCCCGGCCGCACCGTCTTCGACGCCCAGGACTTGCTCCAGGCTTTCCAGCAGGCCGCCGCTGTCCAAGGCCACCGCCTCCGCCGTGATGCGGGCGGCGTCCTCGCTCTGTTCGAGGTGGGCGCCGTCATCGGTGGCGCCGAGGGGACCTTGCCCGGTGCCGCATCCCAGCAGAAGGGCCAGGGCGGTGAGGGAGAAGCAAAGCTGTTTCATGGATCCTCCTTGCATGTTGGTCCTGAAACGGCGGGTGGGGGCGAATATTGCCTCACGCCCGGAGGGCCGGTGCCCGTGGGACTTGGACCATCCCCGGGAAGTGCGCCCATGTTGAGACCGGCTGTGGGAGACCTCTCACAGCCCGGTCCGATGGAACGTGCAAGAGAGCTGCGACAATTCCATGCCGATGGAAGGAATACAGACCGCGACAGGAGCGTGCCCGGTTGACTCTTAAGTGGTCGGGTTCGGCTCGCGCGTGGCGGGCACCTCGCTGGCGAAGCCCAGGGTCTCGGCCACACGGCGCATGTGGTCCAGCATGTCATCCTCGCTGGGGGAATCCGCGCTGCGGAAGACCTGCTCGATGCGATGGATCTCATCCACGAGCAGGGAACGCAGGAAGCGGTTTCCTTCCGGTGTCAGGCGCAGGAGGCTGTAGCGGCGGTCGCTTCCTTCATGGCGGCTGATCAGGCCGCGCTCCACCAGCTCCTGGACGAGGGGGCTGATGCGGCCCTTCTGCAGACCCGTGCACTCGGTCAGAGTGGAGACGCAGGTGAAGGGCGAATAGCTGGTCAGGATGAGGATCTTCAAGGCCGTGGCTGGCAGGTTCTCCTGCTTGGCCAAGGCGTTGATTCGCGAGGTGACGCCGCAGGTCAGCTTGAGGACCTGCTCCAGCATGCTCCACTCCCGGCTTTCCATGGCGCACCTCACTCGATGAGACTGGCCACATGATCAGCAATGGAGCCGACACAAGCAAGCATTACTGTTAAAGAATTGATTTTGCTTGTCAATACGAGTTGAGGGTACTCGATTGACAGTCAATCGATTAGGAATCAAACATGTGCTGGACGGCGATTCAGTGAACTGGTCATCTTTTCTTACATGTCCAGGACTGAACAAGTTGTCCCTCCCGTCCAACCCCTCCCACATTCCCTCCCCACCAGACTAGGGGCGTCCGCTGGGCTGTCGGGCGACCCGCCGTCCAGCCAGGGCCCGGCCCGCCCCCATGAAAAAGCCCCCGGCCGCGGGGCCGGGGGCTCGATGTCGCAACAAGCAGCGCTTACTTGACCAACACCATCTTCTTGGTGGTGGTGAAGGAGCCGGACTGCAGGGTGTAGAAGTACACGCCCGTGCCCAGGTTGCTGGCGTCGAAGCTGACGGTGTGCGTGCCGCGCTCGGTCATGCCGTTGACCAGGGTGGCCACTTCGCGACCCGTCATGTCGAAGACTCTCAGGCTGGCCGTGCCCGTCTCGGGCAGGCTGAAGCTGATGGAGGTCGTCGGGTTGAAGGGGTTCGGGTAGTTCTGCTCCAGCGTGAAGGTGGAGGGCAGCTCGTCGGCGGCCACCGGCGGGCAGAGGTCCTCGTACCAAATGGAGACGTTCACCAAGTCGCAGCAGGAGGCCGTGGCGTCCAACACGAAGGTGGTCTGGCCCGGCATGGCCGGCTCGTTGTAGACGCTGGGGAAGAGGCCGTTGGCGGCGTCCAGCGCGAAGTAGCCGAGCAGGGTTCCACCCTGGGCCACGCCGATGATGGTGTTGCAGGTGGGCGTGTAGGCCGGCGAGGTGCGCATCATCAATGCATAGCAGCCGGCAGCGGGATTGGGCTGGTAGACATTGAACCAGTACTCGCCCGCGTCCATGTCCAGGATGCAATGGCCATTGCCGAAGCAGCCGGGGCCGACGGCGATGATGTTGCAGTAGTCGCACAGGCTCACGGTGGTGGTGTAGGAGTTGGCCTCACCCACGTAATTCATGAAGGAGGTGGAGTCGATCAGGATGTCGGGATTGGAGGCCGTGTTGGTCTCCCAGCAGCAAACTTCGCAGCCCAGGGTCAGGAGGTAGGGGCCCGGGTCGTTCCACTCGGTGTTCACCTCGATGACGTAGAAGCCCGGCTCCATGCACTCGAGCCTGAGGAAGGAGTCATAACCCGTGCCGCCGTCGTCGTCCTCAGCGATGACGGTCTGGCAGTCCATGTCCCAGACCCGGATGTAGGGATCCAGGCCCCAGCCGAAGGTTGGCCGGCCCGGCGTGTCGTCGCCATAGACGTTCAGGACGATCGTCGTGTTGGGGGCGTCAACCAGGATCCAGAAGTAGTCGCTGTCGCCGCTGTCGCTGATCTCGCCACAGAAGGTCTCGCCGCAGTCCAGATCGTGGATGAAGTCGCCGCATCCGACTTCGTCACCTTCGATGTGCAGCTGAGCGTTGGCCGGGCACTCAAAGGCGTCGGGGATGCAGTCGTTCTCTGTGAAGGTCATCAGGAGTTCGTAGTTGCCGATGTCGGCGGCACTGTAGCCATCGACGACGAAATAGTACTGACCGGGGGCCAGGCAACACTCCAAATAGGAACGCCAGGGCGCAGCCTCGCCGTCGTCGTTGATGCTCTTTACCGTTACGCCGTCCAGGTCCAAGATGGCGATGCAGGTGTCGTAATTGGTGCCGGCCAGACGAGTGTCCGCCGTGATGATGCCCTCGGCCGTGACCGACAGGAGGTACCAAGCGTCCTCAGCATCCATCGAGGTGGAATACGAGGAATTGGTGCAGTTGGCCAGGGGGGAGATGGTGTTGTTGTTGACTTGGTTTCCCTTGCCGATGGTGGTGCCCAGGTCGTTGTAGACGCCTGCCGTGAAGACGATGGGCGTGGCGCTTCCCGCATTGTTGCCACCGTCACGATTGGCCGGAATCACCGTGTTGTCGAAAACAATGCCGTACAACTCAGCTTCCAGCTGACGCAAGTCCGCCGGGATGGGCTGGCCATCCCTCTTCATCTGGCCGATCAAGTTGCTGACGTCGGAGTTCTCCCCGAGCATCAGTTGGGCGTTGGTGCCAGCCACGGCACTGCCTGAAAGCAGCCCGCCCAGCACCAGGGTACAAAGCAATTCGCGCTTCATTGAAGTCTCCTTCTTCATGGAA
Organism: bacterium; assembly: GCA_030685015.1. Classification (NCBI taxonomy): domain Bacteria; species bacterium. The sequence continues at coordinate 43,779 of JAUXWS010000067.1, read as the reverse complement.
ATGGTAGTCCAATGGACAGTTTGTTTCAGGGCATGTGGTCGACGGGCGATTCAGAGCAAGCTTCATGCCAACCAAATGCAAGCGCTATCACGATGATTAACAATTGTTTCCACTCCTCGCCGGTACCACCCAGGCTTTGGATGTCGTTCAAGCCGCCGGAACTTGGACAGTGCCGCTGGCGCCTCCGGTACAGATATCGCGCCGCCCTCCTCCCGTGCCTGAATCCTATCTTGTCAGCCGCTGAACAGGTGCCCGGATGCGCTGGGCGCCACCCATCGTGGAGGCCATATGCCAATACATCCGGCCGAGCGCACCCGGCAGATCCGCTACGCCGTGCGCGACATCATCCTCATCGCCGACGAGGCCCGCCGCCGGGGTCGCGACCTGCTGTACCTCAACATCGGGGATCCCAACCCCTACCACTTCAGGACGCCGCAGCACATCCTGGAGGCCACGATCAAGGCCATGCGGGACAACCTGAACGGCTACAGCCCCAGCTCGGGCATCCCCGAGGCCATGTCCGCCATCCGGCGGGACGCCGAGGCGCGGGGTCTGCGCGCCATCCAGGATGTGTTCATCGGGACGGGCGCCTCGGAGTGCATCGAGATCGCCCTAAGCGCCCTGGTCAACCGGGGTGACAACGTGCTCCTTCCCTTTCCCGGCTATCCGCTCTACACGGCCTTGACCGCCAAGCTGGAGTGTGAGGGGCGTCCCTACTTCCTGGACGAAGCCAATGGCTGGCAACCTGATCTGGAGGATTTGGCCGCCCGCATCGACGAGCAGACGCGGGCCGTGGTGCTGATCAACCCCAACAATCCCACGGGCGGCACCTGGAGCCGGGAGGTCCTCCTCGCCGTCATCGAGCTGTGCCGGCGCCATGGCCTGGTCCTCTTCTCCGACGAGATCTACGATCGCCTCATCTACAATGGAGAGCAGCATGTGCCCACGGCCAGCCTGGCCGAGGACATCTGCCTCCTCACCTTCAACGGCCTCTCCAAGAACTGGGTGGCGCCCGGCTTCCGCCTGGGCTGGTGCATCGTCTCCGGCCCGCACGAGCTGTTGGGCGACTACCTGGATGCGATGCTGAAGCTGACGCGGGCCCGTCTCTGCGCCAACCACCCCGAGCAGCACGCCATCCGCGTGGCGCTGGAAGGGGACCAGAGCCACATCAAGGCCATGAACGAGGTGTTGAAGCGGCGGGCGCAGCTGGCCGACCGCATGCTCAACCAAGCGGAAGGAATCTCCCTGGTGCCCCCCGGCGGCGCCTTCTACGCCTACCCCCGCCTGGACATCACGGGCAACGACGGGGACTTCGTGCGCGAGCTGATCCTGGACACCGGCGTGGTGGTGGTGCCTGGTTCGGGCTTCGGCCAGCGGCCGGGCACGGCCCACTTCCGGCTGGTGACCCTGCCCGACGACGAGGTCCTGAGCCGCGCCTTCGAGCGCATCGCCGACTTCACCCGGGCTTGGCGGCGACGCTGAGCCCGCGAGTGTTCAATTCCGAGCGCCCACGTCGGGACTTGAACACTTCCGCTTGTGCCATTTCTGGCGCAAGCCGATGAAGGGCTTGCCATGCAATCATTTGGGGGGATGTTCCTGACTGGCACAGCTCTTGCTGCATCCTTGGCCAAGGATTGGGTTCTTCAGAAAAGAATGGTTCCGGGTGACGAATGGAAAAGATCTTCGAAGTCCACAGCTTCGAACTGGGCAATTCGCCCGCCATTAGGCAGATGGCGCGTCGGGTTGCCTTCCACTCAAACCTCCTCATTTCCTCACCCGTATTTCTGATTTTGCTATTGGTTCTCTGTCTGTTCGGCATGTAACCGGAACCAAGCCGCTATCTTTTTCTGAAGAGCCCGTCCTTATTTTTGCAAGATCAGAGACCTGACTCTTTCATCATGAGCCTTGGCTTGATGCCAAGGCAGTCGTGTGAGCGGGAAAACGGCTTTTTCCTGACCAAACAAGCATGGGCGGTCCGGGATCAACCTTGTTCAACCTGTTCGAAACCGGGCGTGCGTAGCGGCCGAGCACCGGGATCCAGGCGATCTGCTTGTCATTTCAGGGGTTACGAGACAGGCAGCCTCAATTGGAACGAACATTGAACCATCACGGGTGACCGATCCTGGGCAGCGGCAAAATCAGAATGCGATCGGGTGACACCGAGCGTAGGTGCAAGTGCTTGTTAGTCTTACAGTTACAAGAAGCCCATTCGACTCGATTTCTTGGCACCCAAGTTGCTGAGGAGTCCAGCGAATGGGTTTCTTGTTGAGAAGGGTCATTGACAGGCACCCCCTACACGGAAGTCGACACCCCCATGTTGGCTTTCGCTCCTACACCCCTTCTCGACACCACCGTTTGATTTTGCTAATTCACCGCCGATCGGTGATCCGCCGCTATCAACAAGGAATCCTTCAGAAACGGGGCCGCCAGGCCCCGTTTGCTTTTACACTTGCCCTAGCCAGTTTTGATGTCCCCCGGGCTTCCCCCGGGCCTCCCCCGGGCTTCCCCCGGGCCTCCCCCGGGCTTCCCCCGGGCTTCCCCAGGGCTTCCCCAGGGCTTCCCCCGGGCTTCCCCCGGGCTTCCCCCGGGCTTCCCCCGGGCTTGTCCCTCGGGACCTGCTTGTGGCGATGCAATGCCTCCTGCTAGTCGTTCTTGGCCGTCGGCGCTGGGTTGGCTGCGTCCAGGGCGCGGAAATAGTCGCGGATGAGGTCCTGCATCTCCGGTCGATAGCCGCCCTCCAAGGCACGCAAGAGGTCCCGCTCCAAGGCCCGCTCCCGCTGCAGCTCCACCGGCGCCGGCAGCGGCGCGCGCAGATCCTCGGCGCTGCGGCTCTCCCGCTTCTTCTCCTCGTCCTGGCGGCGCACGCTGCGCTGGGCGTCGAGCAGGCGGCTGTGGATGCGCTCCTGCAGCTTCTGGGTGCGCTCCGTGTAGGTCTGGTCGGCCAAGTCCCGTTCCACCTCGCGCATGTCGGTGGCGGTCTGCCCCAGGTCGCCCAGGCGGGGTTTGCCCTCCTCCCCCAGTTTCTCCTGGAGGGCCTCCAGGCTTTCGCGGATGGCCTGCTGCTCCCCCTGCGCCTCGCCGAAGGAGATGGACATGGGCTTCTGCGAGCTGCCCGGCTTGGCGCCCAGCAGCTTGTTGCACTGGCCGTTGAGGCACTGCTGGCGGCTGGCCGCCTCCGCCATCTTCTCCATCATCTCCTGGAGGCCGGAGGATGAGGAGGATTGCTGCAGTTTGTTCTGGGCGTCCTTGAGCAGGAGGATGGTGGTGTTGACATGGCCCATCGCCTCCGGCGAGACAGTGGCCGGCCGCCCCAGCTGCCGCTCGTGGAAGCCCTCCAGCATGAGGCCCAAGGTGCGGTCGGCATGGCCTAACTCGCCCAGGGCGGAGACGGGGATGTGCAGGCTCTTGCGCGTGAGTTCGTGCACGCCCTGGGCCGTGGCCTGCACGCCCAGGCGGTTCTCCAGCGTCTCCTCGGCCAGCTCCGGCACGCGGGCGCTGCGGCTGCCCAGACCGGCCAGCGCCGCGCCGATCTCCTCCTGGCGCAGGCTGATCACGAGCAGTTCCTGGCAGAGGCGCTCGATCTCCCGCGAGAGATCGGCCATCGCCTGTTGGCGCGACTGCCGCAGGGCCTGCTCCAGCGCTTCGGCCAACTGGTTGAGGTCATCGTCCATCTCTTCCTGGCTTTCCGGCGACGGCGCGCTTCCCTGCTCCATCTGCTCCCTCATCTCGCCCAGGCGCGGCGGGATGCGCTTGCCCTCCATCTGTTGGCGCGCCTCGTCCATCTGCTCGCGCGGATAGCTGGGCTGCCGGCCAAACTCGTCCTGCAGGGCCTCCATGTCCCGCCGGAGGGACTCCGCCTCCCGCTCGCGGGCCGCCTCCTCGGAGCTGCGCCGGCGGGGATCGTCCCCCTTGCGCAGATCCTGCTGCAACTGACGCTGCCGCTCGAGCAGATCCTCCGCCCGCTTCGCCAGCTCCTCCAGGCGCTGCTCCAGGCGCATCTGCTCCAACACGGCGAGGAAGCGGTCCAGCTGCTCCTCCATCTGGCGCAGCACCTCCTCCAGGTCCTGGCGGGGAGGCGCCGGTGGCTGATTGGGCGGCGGCTGGCGCAGGGCCTCCTCGGCCGCCCGGCGCATCTTCTCCAGCAGCTCCGGACTCATCACCTGGTCGAGCAGCTGCTTGAGCTGGGAGAGCTTCCGGCGCAGCTCCTCCGAGACCAGCTGGTTCAGCTCCATTTTCTGCTGCGTCTGCTCCAGCTGGCGCGACAATTCGCCGGCCCGCTCGGCGATCTGCTCCTGCTCGCGCACCACCTGCTTCAGCTTCTGCTCCCGCTCCCAGGTCATCTCCGGATCGCGGCGCAGTTCCTGCCGCAGCTCCTCCATCCGCCGGCGGTTCTCGCGGGCGTCCTCGAGCAGCTCCCCGGCTTCCTCGGCCAACTCGCTCTCCTCGCGCCGCACCTCGGCGAAGAGTTCCTCGAGGCCGGGCACTTTCCAGCGGTAGAGGGCCGAGCGCACCGCCTTGGGGCCGCGCCAGCCGTCGTTGTCCCACAGCTCGAAGAAGAAGTGCAGCTCGTCGTCGGGCAGCAGGTCGGTGGTGGCCAGATCCCAGGCCATCTCCGCCACGGCGCGGCGCACGTTGGGGCCGTGGCCCGCCAGGCCCTCCCCTTCCAGCAGGGGCGTCAGCGGCAGGTCCAGCTGCTTCCAATCGGAGGGGATGGCGCTCAGGGTGCCAGGATCGGGCGGGGGCGCCAGCCGACGCATGGTCGCCGAACTGACTTTCCAGGCCAGGCGGCAGGGTCCGAAACCGTGGTCGTCCTCGGCCAAGAGGGCGATGTCGAGGCTGAGGTCGCGGCCGAGGCGGCCCTCCTGCTCGCGGGGCGAGATCACCCGCAGGCGCGGCGGCAGGTCGGGCAGCACGGTCATCGACTGGAGCAGGGGTTGCGCATTGCGCAGGCCGTGCCGGTCCTCGATGAGAACCGCCCAGCGGCGCGAGGCGGTGGCGGTCAGCTGTCCCGCGGCCGACCCCCCATCGTCGGTCGACAGCTCCAGCCGGGCGGCGGACAGACTGTCGCGGGGCGCCAGCTCCACCCAGGCGGCGCGCAGGCTGTCCCGGCTGTAGGCGCGGATCTCGACGCGGCTGCCCGCCGGGCAGCTGAAATCGGCGGTGCCGTCGGCCAGGGTCTGGTCGGGCAGGCCCGTGTAGCGGGGCGGCGTGATGCGCAAGGAGAGGGAGTCCAGGCGGGGCAGGCGCAGCCAGGTGACGGCGACCGGCTCGCTGTGCAGGCGGCGGGTCTGGCCCAGCTGCTCCTCCAGGGCCGTGGCGCTGAGCCTGAGCGAGCCCCGCGGCGTGAAGCCCGCCAGCGTGGCCCGGCCCAGGCGCAGGGGCAGATGCCAGACGGCGGGCTGGCCCGAGGCCGATCCGCCCTCCGCCGCCTCGGCGCGCAGCTCCACCTCGTCGGGCAGCGCCTCTCCCAGCGCTTCGATGCGCAGGTCGAGGCTCTCCCCGTCCAGCACCTGGCCGGCGCGGCTCGAGTCGGGCCAGGCGACACTGACAACCAGGCGGAACTGGGGCGCTCCCCGGAAGTCCCGCTCCGGCTCCAGCAAGCGCCGCGCGGCGAGGCGGGCATCGGCCCCGCCCAGCACAAAGAACAGCAGGGCCAAGCCCCAGCCCGCGCCCAGCCAGGCCAGGGCGCGGCGCCGGGCGGCCAGCGGCAGCACGCGGGCGGGATCCAGCTCCCGCAGGCGGGGCATGACCTGATCCAGGCTGGCGGCAATGAGGCCGGGGTCGAAAGCCCGCCGGTTCTCCCGTCCCGCCTCGATCACCTGGATGCCGTTGAGCAGGCGGTCGCGGATCTCGTCGTCGCCCGCCCCCAGCAGCAGGGCCATTGACCGGTTGCCCGGCTCCCCGCGCTTCCACACCAGGCGCCAGGCCAGCGCGAGCAGCAAGCCGGCCAGCCAGGCGGCCAGGACGATCAGGAAACCGCGGCGCAGGGCCAGGCGCGCCGCCGGCTCGTGGCTGCCAAGGTGCTCCGCCAACACGAATATCCAGGCCAGGAAGGGCGGCAGCAGGCTCCACCAGAGGAGCGCCGCCTGCGCCTGGAGGTGGCGGATCCGCCCGCGCGTCCGCTGCAGGTGGCGCCAGGCCAAACCGTAGTTGTCCATGATCACAGACCTTTCCCCGCCCCGCCCTGTCCTCAGGGTCGGGCGGCCCTCCGCGCGGCCGCGCTTCCGGCCGCGTGGACTTCATCCTGCCGGTGGGCTCCACTCCCGGCCCGCGCCGGACCGGCCCGCCGCGCCTCGGCGTCGAGGCGGCCCTGCTCCTCCCGCAGCCGGTCGGGACCGCCGCCCAGCACATGCACGATGAGGTTGGTTCCCATCTCAAGGGCCCGGCGCCGCAGGGCGGGCGGGTCCTGGTGGACCTCCGCGTCCTCCCAGCCGTCGCCCAGGTCGCACTCCCAATCATAGAAAACCGCCAGCCGTCCCTCGAGGAAGATGCCGTAGCCGCGGGGCGGGTGGCCGTCGTGCTCGTGGATCTTGGGCAACCCTTCGGGGAAGGAGAACCAGGCATGGTAGACCGGGTGCTCGAAGGGCAGCTCCACCAGCTCGTACTCGGGCAGCACGCGCTTGATCTCGCGGCGGAAGTGCTCGTCCAGGCCGTAGTTGTCGTCGGCGTGCAGGAAGCCGCCCCCCAGCAGCCAGGACCGCAGGCGCTCCGCCTGCGCCGGGCTGAAGGAGACGCGCCCGTGGCCGGTCATGTAGAGATAGGTGTGGCGGAACAGCTCGGGGTCGTCGAGGGAGACCACCGCCTCCTTCTCCGCCATGGGCACGCCCGTCGCCTCGGCGGCGAAGCGCAGCAGGTTGGGCAGGCTGGTGGGGTTGGCGTACCAATCCCCGCCTCCGTCGTACTTCAGCCGGGCGATGGTGAAGAGCGGCCCCGCGCCGCCGGCCGGCAGGACGGCCAGCAGGAGGAGCGCCCCCGCCAGAGCGGCCCACCCCACGCGCTGTCCGCCGAGCGCTTTCATCAGTCCACCACCCGGATGAAGACCCGCTCGCGCAGCTGGGTCGCCCATTCCTTGAGCAGGCGCTGCTTCTTCATGTTGAGGGCCATCGTTTCGATCTGGCTCCAGTCCGCCTCCAGGCTGGGGCGGCGCTCGGCGCGATGGTCCATCACCCGCAGGATCTGCACGCCCTCCTGCCCCTCCACCTCGCTGCGGATGGGCCGGCCCGTCTCCCCTGCCTGCAGCTCGCGCACCCGGGAGCGCACCAGCGGCTGCAACTGGGACAGTTCCAGCCAGCCCAGATCGCCTCCGTTCTCCCGCGTCAGGGCATGGTCCGTCCAGCGCCGGGCCAGGGCGGCGAAATCGGCGCCGCCCTGCAGCAGCGCGAAGAGCGAATCGGCGCGGTCGTGGATGTGCTGGCGGTCCTCGGCGGTGGGCTCCAGCTTGACGAGGATGTGACTGCTCTCGATGTACTCCCCCTGCCGCTGGTCCAGGCGCACGATGTGCCAGCCGTAGTCCGAGCGCACCGGGTCGGAGATCTCCCCCGCCGCCAGGCGGTAGGCCGCCTCCTCGTAGGGCCGGACCAGGCTGCCGCGCTTGGTGCGGCCGATGGAGCCCCCGCTGGCGGCGCTGGCCGCATCCTGGCTGAAGGCCGTCGCCAGCTCCGAGAAGCGGCCGGGTTCGGCGGCGAGCAGGGCGCGCAGGCTGTCGGCCAGGACGCGGGCGCGCCGCTCGCTGGTCGGGGACGGCTTCCAGGCCAGGAAGATGTGGGAGAGGCGCACCGACTCCCCCACCTGGGGCAGGCTGTCCTGCCAGGCCCGGTGGAATTCCTGCACCTCCTGCCGCGTCACCTCCACCTTGCCCAGGCGTCGCCGCTGGGCCTCCTCCACATAGAGGCGCTCGCGCATGCCGTCCGTCAGGCTCTTGCGCACGGTGCGCAGGGGCTGGCCCATCAACTCCTCCAGGCGGCGCTGGCCGCCCACCTGGCGCAGGATGTCGTCCAGGCGCTCCTGGGCCCGCCGCTCCACCTCCTTCTCCGGGATGACGATGTTGGTGTCGGCGCGGGCGGCGGCGTAGAGCACCTTGCCGTCGATCATGGACTGGACGAGTTCGAACTTCAACTCCTCCAGCTCGTCGCCCAGGCTCTGGGGATCGATTTTGTGCTCCATCAAGTAGCGCTGCAGCTCCTGGCCCACCTCGCTTTCCAGGATGATCTCCTCATCCACCACCACCAGGACGCGGTCGATCGTCTCCTGCGCCAGGCAGGGGGTCAGCAGCAGGCAGGCCAGCAGACAGGCGGGCCACAGGCGATTCAGCTTCATGATGCTCCCGGAGTTGGGCGCCGCGGCGCCGGGGCCACAAACTAGCAAAGACGGTGGCGGGGGCACCCATCAGCGGCGCGAGGGCGGCACGCCGCTTTCCACCTCCAGCAGGGGCGTGAGGTCCACCTTCCACACCGCCTCCCGGCGGATGGTCTCCAGCCTGTCCTGCAGGCGCTTCCAGCGGAGATCCTGGATCATGGCGCGGCGGATCAGCTCCTCGTCCTGTTCAGGATCGGGCAGCCAACCCACCGGCCGCTGTCCGGTGAGCTGGTAGATCACCCAGCCCCCCGGCAGGGGCAGCACAGGCGTCACTTCCAGCATCTTCAAGGCCGCCACCGCCTCGGCATGGCCGGGCAGGAAGTCCGGGCGGGCCAGGTAGCCGGATTGGCCACGGCGCAGCTCCAGTTCCTCCAAATCCTGCTCGCGCACCCGGCCCCGGGCCAGGTGGGGGATCATGCGGGCCAGGGCCAGGCTGTCCTCGCCGAAGAGCCAGGTCACCTGCACGTGCCGCTCGGGCAGGGCGAGCTGGTCCTCGTTGGCCTTGGCCCAGGTGCGCAGCTCCAGCTTGGAGACGGTGAGGGACTCGGCCAGGCTCTGTTCCTCCAGCAGCCCCCGCAGAAAGCGGAGCCGGAGGCGGACCAGGTCCTCACGCACGCTGGCCGTTGTGTCCAGCCCCAGCCGCGCGGCGGCCTGGGCCAGGATCTGGTCCTCCACCCAGCCTTCCAGCCAGCGGCGCAGCTCGTCCTGGGAGAGCCGCTCCGGCCGACTGTCCAGCCAAGCACGCACCCGGGCCACCGAGAGGATGCTGTCGCCAGCCTGGGCCACGGCGCGGCGCAGTTCAGGCGAAATCTGCCGGCGACGGGCGGCGTCCCAGCGCCCGATCAGGGCCAGGATGGTGAGGGCGGCCAGGAGGGCCACCGCCGTCCAGGCCAGGCGCCCGCGCCGGCTGCGAGGCTTCCATTCACGCCGGCTCATCGTCCACCTCCCCGCCACATGGCTCCCACTTCGCGCCGCAGATCCCCCAGGGCCGTCCGCATCTCGGCGGGACGCAGCAGGAGATCGCGCGACCAGCGGCTGCCCGTCTCCTTCTGGTAGCGCCAGAGGAGGTAAAGCTTGCCGGCGGCGAAGGCAAGGGCCGTGCCCAGGGCGGCGCCCATGATGCCCCAGCGCGGAATGAGCAGGATGTTGAGCAACAGGTTGCCCGCCAGGCTGATCTGGTGGGTGTGCACGGTGTAGACGCTGCGGTCCACGGATGAGAAATAGAGCATAAGCACGCCGGCGTTGCCGCGCAGGGTGATGGTGCCCAGCACGAGCACTGTCAGCACGCCCCAGGCGGCGGGGTACTCCGGCCCGTAGAGCCAAAGCACGGGCCAACCACCGGCGATGAGCGCGGCCGACAGCACCAGATAGACCAGGAAACTGCGACGGTAGGTGGTGTTGGTGGTTTCCACGGCGCGGGAGGCTTCCTCGTTGGCCACCCGGGAGAAGAAGGCCGTCTGGATGCTGCGCTGGACATCCATCAAGCGCGTGATGGTGAGCAGGCAGATGGTGTAGAGACCCAGGTCGGCCAGGTCGACGCGGTCCGAGCGCGGGATGTACCAGGCCAGAAGCAGGGCGTCCACCCGCACGCTGAGCATGCTGAAGAGGTTGGCCGACCACTGGGTGAGGCTGTAGCGCAGCAGGGTGGCCGTCTCACGCAGCGGGCCCGGCCGGGGGCGGTCCTCCTGGCGGGAGAGCAGATAGAGGAACACGAGCAGACGCGCCGCGCCGTAGAGGGCAAGGTAAACGGAGGCGTTGCGCAGGCCGCGGGCCGTCAGCAGAAGGGTGGCGACTACTATGACAGCGGCGAAGGCCAGCTCGGCCAGGTTGTACTGGGCGATGCGCTGCCGGGCGATGGTGAGGTTGAGATAGAGCTCGGTGAAGGTGTTGGCTCCCACGAAGAGGGCCAGGGCCGCCAGGTTGGCCCCCTGCAGGGCGACGGCGTAGTCGGTGAGCCAAGTGGCGGCCAGCCAGGCGAAGAGGCCCAGTCCGGCGGCGGTGGACAGGGCGAGCACGGGCAAGGCCAGGCCCGTGAAGCGGTCGGCTCGCCAGCCCTGGCGACCCACGAAGAAGACGGCGCCCATGCCCAGCCCCAGGTCGCAAATGCCGGCCAGCAGACCACCCAGCATGAGGAGGAGGCCGAGCACGCCCTGCTCCTCCACGCCGATGGTGCGGGCGATGAGGATGCCCGCGGCCATGGTCACGAGGCGCGTCAGGACACGCGTGCACAGGATGGCGAGGACAGAGCGCAACATGGCGTCAGAGCCGCGTCGGTGTCCAAGTCCCAGCCCGGATCCCGCGCAGCCAGCGGATGAAGCCCAGCCCTACCGCGGCGTTCATGTGCAGGAAATGGCCCAGCGCGGAGACCCAGCCGCGGCCCAGCCCGCGGCGGTTCTGGTGGATTCCATACAGACCAACCGCGTAGAGAGCGAGGTGCAACGCCAACCACGGCATCAGATGGCCACGCAACGCCAGGGCCAGATGCGTCGCCAGGGCAACAATCAGCAGGTGCGGCGTGAACCAGCGTGGCACTTTGTGGAACCAGAAGAACAGGCTCTTCCAGCCTTGCAGTGGATTCAGGAGCCAGAGATTCCAGGCGAGGCACTGAAAGTTGCCCGCGCCGATGCGGATGCGCCGCCCGAACTCCATGTCGGGGTTGGCGCCGATTGCCTCCTCGGCGAGCGCCTCACTGTCGTGGAGGGTCGCGTAGCCTTGCCGGAGGACGTTGAGGGTCGTGGCAAGATCCTCGTTTTGCGTCTCGTCCGGAATGGCACGCCAACAGGTAGCGCGCAGGCTGTAGATGCCGCCGTAGGCCCCCATGGTCGCGCCCATCCGCCCCTCCGCGCATTTCAGGACAATGTCGAAGTCGCGGTACCAAGTCTCCGCCTGGAACTGCTGTCGCTCCGCCTGGATCCGTTGCTCTGTGCCCGAGACCAAGCCAACGCGCGGATCAGCGTACCAGCGCATCAGCCGTCGCAGAGTGTCGCGGGCGAAGAACACGTTGGTGTCAGTCACAACGAGGATCTCGCCCTTGGCCAGCGGCAAGGCGCGGCTCATGATGCTCGCCTTGCCCAGGCGGTGGCCAAGGTCCACCCTGCGGACCCTGTTATCGGGGAAGCAGTCAACCAGCTCGGCGGTGCGGTCGGTGGACTGGTCGGACACCACCAGGATCTCCAGTCGCTCCGCCGGGTAGTCCAGCTCGACGCAGTTCTGCAGCTTCTTCTCGATCAAGCCCTCCTCGTTGAAGGCTGCAAGGAAGATGGTCACGGTGGGGCAGTGGTCGTCTTCGGCATGCCAGTCCCTCGCACGGTGCCGTGCGAGAAGCAAGACAAGGAGGATGCCCGGATAGGCAGCAAAGAGCCCCGCGAGGGAGAGCCCAAGGACCGCGCCAAGGATCAGGTCCGTGGCCGTCATGCCGGTGCCCCCCCGGTGGGCCGGGGGGCGATGCGGGTGAAGAGGGACCAGCAAGCCATCACCATCCAGAACAGAATGGGCTGGTTGTGACCGCTGAGAACCGCGTCGGAGACGCCGCACGCCAGCAGGGCGCAGGCGCCCAGGCCAAAGCCCAGCAGCAACCGTTCATCTGCTGGAGTCAAGTCGCGGCGCATGAGGAAGTAGCATCTCCAGTTGATCCAGATCAGGGTGCTGATGACAAAGAAGTAGAACAGGGCCACGGGGATCCCCACCTGGACCATTTTCTCCAGCAGCGCATTGTGGGAGTGCCCGAGGACCATTGTTGGGTCCGGGAAGAGGGACTGGGCCATCTCGCGGTACTGGCCGAAGCCTATCCCCAGCCAGCCGTGCACCTGGAGGATCTTCAGCGATAGGACCCACTGTAGCAGCCTGATGACAGTGGAGGCGTCGGTGCTCTGGGCCACTCCCTGTTCTACCTCGATGGCATTGTAGCGGCTTACCAGGCCGCCGCCGGACTGCATGGCGAAAAGGATCCCCAGCCCTATGAACAGATACAAGCCGGCATGCCTCAGCTTGAAGAAGGGAAGGGCCGAAAGGCAGGCGATGAAGAAAGGCATCCGTGTTCCCGTGAAGAACAGGGCAAGCAGTATGAGCAGGGACCCGGCGATTCCCAGAATTCGCGTATCGCGGTCACCGAAGAGGCCGAGGGCGATCGGGAAGAATGGCACCAGATCGAAGGCGACGCCGGTGGGGTACGAGTCAACCAACCCAACGGCTCTGACATGTGGATGGAGCAGTCCGTCGGCAATGACCGTTACTGCGGCCACCGAAGCGATCACCACGAAGAGCTTCGCCGTGTGGCGCAACGTCTCCGCTGCCACCAGCCGGCCGCACAGAAGCACGTAAAGGACCAGGGGCAGGAAGTCGTAGGCCCACCAGACAGTTGTCTCAAGTTGATTGTCGACGCGCAGGACTGGCAAGTAGGCCAGGGTGGCGATCGCCAGCAGGCCCAATTCCAGCCACGTGAGCGGCCTCTGCCGGTCACGTTCAACCCAGCGTCCCAGCAGCAACGCCAGCACGCCGAACACGGCGAAGAGCAGGTTCAATTGGGACACGTGGTGGAAGCAGAGGAGGGGGAAGAAGGCCAACAGGAATACGGCCATGTCCTGGATCAGCATGCACAACAAGAGAATTGCCAGCGCCGCGGGCAGAAGGATCCAGGCGGGTTCATCGAAGGCAAGGCTGGTGCTCACTGCGATGAGGGGTGCCGCCACCAGGGCCGGCCAGGTTCGCCTGGCATGGCCGGTCACGGCGCAGACGACGCGATGCACGGGCGCTCCGGGTTCGACTACGACGCGCGAAGGTAGCAATCAAGCCCCAAGGAAGGGCCGGCCGGCACGCAGCAGAACCGCATGGACCTGCCGCGCGCATTCCTCCCAGCGGTAGTCCAGGACTCGGCGCCGTCCTCGCTCGACCAGAGACTGCATCCGGACTGGATCCCCAAGCAGAGCCGCGCAAGCCCGCGCCATTTGTGGAATGTCCTCCGGGTCGACCAGGACGGCGGCGTCTCCGGCGACTTCGGGCAAGGAACTGCAATTGGACGTGACGACCGGCGTCCCAAAGGCCATCGCTTCCAGCACGGGGAAGCCGAAACCTTCATAGCGGGATGGAAAGAGCAGTAGCCGTGCCCGTCGATACAAATCGACTAGGGAGACTTCATCAACTGGCCCCAACAAGTCGACCCGATCACGACAACTACTCCGATTGATTTGCTCTTGGATGATTGTGCGGAAATTGTCCCGGCGCCCGGGAATCTTCAATCGAAGCGTGTCGAATGGTTCGTTCGCCGTCAAACGTTCGAAGCACTCTATCACACCAGCCATGTTCTTATAGGGTTTTGAGTTCCCGACAAACAACACATAAGAGTCCCGATCCGACAATGGCAACGGATCCTCTCCGCACGGGAGATGGTCGATTCCCGGGGTGATCACCGTGACCCGGTCTGACAAGGAGGGGTCAAGCCGATGTAGGTCAGCCGCGGTGGAGTGGCTGACAGTGATCACTTCTGCGGCGCGTCGCAATGAGTATGGAACGATGGTCCTATGGGCGATAATCTTGACCAGCTCCAGTGGGTTTCCCGGCTTCGCTTGCAGTCCTGGTTGCTTGACCCAGATCAAGTCGTGGACAGTCAAAATGGTCGGGCCACGAAACAATGGCGGAGCGAAGAAGAACGGGGCAAACAACAAGTCCACCTTCTGGGCATGCAGTTCACGATGGAAAGCCATGATGGTGTACGGGTGGACATAGCGATACGGCAGCAGAGCTTCACGAAAGTTGGAGTCGGAGGGAAACGAGAAATGCGGGTGGGTGACGTAGACGATATACTCGTTTCGCGTATCCAATTGTCGCAATCCTTCGATCAGACAGTGGGAGTATCGTCCAATGCCGTCCAGCTGAGGCATGATGGCCCGCCCGTCGATGGCGATTCGCATAATGTTCAGTCCTTATCTGAATGAATACTCAGTGTATACCAGGTTTGGCAAGTGTGGGCATCGTGAGACATCCCATCCCCACGATGAACTACTACCTTCCACACAGGTTTGATTATCCAACTGGAAGAATGGCATGTCGACTCCGATCTTGTTGATAGCGTACGACTTTCATCCATTCGTGGGGAGCGGTGGTTCGGTGCGCATGGTAAAGCTGGCCAAGTACCTACACCGGCTTGATCAGCCTCTCGTGGTATTGACCGGTGGATTCGAATCGCGCGATGCCGATCAAAGCCTGGATCATGAGTTGACGGGCATTCCCATCGAAGTCGCCAGCACCAATCCCGTTATGCCCAACATCATCGACCATGCTAACCGAGCCTCCTCACTTCGCTTGGCTGGTCGTATCCTGAGAACCTTCCTGCCCTTTCCTGACAATCGCTTCCGATATCTGCCAGCCATGTTCACCGCCGCCCGGAAGTTGATTCACGCACGCGGCATCCGCACTGTGCTGATCACCAGCCCGCCCAACAGCATGTCGCTGCTTGTTCCCCTGCTGCGATACTGGAGAAAAGAGCTGCGCTTAGTCCTTGATTTCCGGGACAGCTGGGCACTTGATCCCCAGATGTCACCCAACACCTCATGGTTCCGCTGGACGCAGCGCATGCTCGAACACTTGACCGTCAACCAGGCGGACCTCGTGATCACATGTACACCTGGTCTGGATAAGTGGATTCAAAGTCAGCTCAAGCGGCCAAGCACTGCGCACCTCATCACCAATGGTTACGACGAAGAGGATTTCCCAAGCAACTTGCCTGAGTCACCCCGCGATGGACGCTTTCTTCTGACTTATGCCGGCAGCATTGGCGGGGTTAACGGGCCGCACAGCCTGCAGAAGATGATGGAGGCCATGCAGCTTCTTGAGAAACGCCGCGGGGATTTGGCCTGTCGCTTGGTATTACAGATCGCAGGTCATGTTTCGCCCATCGAACGAGACCGTGTGGCTGGATTGCTTACCACATCCCGCATGGAATTCCTGGGTTTCCTGCCACACCGACAGGCCTTGGAGATCCAGGCAGCGTCCCATGCCATCCTGATCATGCTCTTCGAGAAACCGAACGTGGATCGTGTATATACGGGTAAACTCTTTGAGGCCTGCCGCCTGGCTAAGCCCCTGCTTGTTAGCGCGCCTCCCGGCATCCTGGCAGACTTTGTGACTTCGCGGGATATGGGCGAAGTCACACCAGCGACGGATGCGGATGCTATTTGCCGTGGCATCGAGCGGCTGATGGATCGCTGCCTCAACGGCCCAAGCTATCCGCTTCCCATCATGGATCTGGCTCAATTCGAGCGAGGCCTCCTGGCACGTAGATATCTGGAATTGCTTAAGTCGTGACATAGCATGACTTGTGCCGGCATGTGTTCACGCCTTGCTTGCATAAGCGGCAACAAGTTGTTGCTGCACCAACTCCATCCGCTCGGCGCAAGCAGTCCAGTTGTAGTGCCGCTCCACGAAGCGTCGGCCTTCTGCGCCCATTCGGCTGGCTTCACTCGGATGTCCAGCCAGCCAAGCCAGCCGTTCAGCCAATGCAGCGGGATCCCTTGGTGGAACCAGGAACCCTGTCTCACCATCGCGCACCACATCCGGGATACCGCCTGTGCGGCTAGCCACCACCGGCACGCCGCAAGCGGAAGCCTCCAGGGCGCTGACCCCGAAGCTCTCGCTGAGGGAGGGCATGGCCAAGGCATGGAAACCGCCCAACAAGCCAGGAAGCTGATCATTGGGTACCCGGCCCAAGAAGCTCACCATATCATTGATTCCAAGCTCCTGCACCAGCCCGCGTGCGTGGTTGAGTCGGCTGCCGCCTCCCACGATCACCAGTTCCATGGAGCCGATTTCACGGTGCATCAGGGCGGCGGCCTTGATCAAGATATCGTAGCCATAAACGGGCTCCAGGTGTTTGACGAAGCCGATCCGAAAGGGTGTGCGAGGCGGTGGGAAGCCTGGTTGGAAGAGGTCGAGATCTATTCCAAATGGGATCACTTCCACTTTGGCGCTCAGCCCCACATGGGATCTGACCATGTACTCGAGGAGAGGGTTGGTGGCCGTCACGATGTCGGCTGATCGCAACCCGTAGCGTCTGAACAACTCGTTGACCGCATTGCGAGGCATGGCAACATCACTGCCCCAAACTGAGACCAACAACGGTTTGGTGTGTGCCCAGCCCAGTACATTCAAAGTGGGATCCATGAAGTGGACCTGGACCAAATCAGGTCTGAACCGTCGAATCAGGCTTCTGCAGACGAAGATGAAGCGCAGGCGACCGAAGCATTTCGCCATGAAGCTTGTATCGGTAGGAACGACAGTAACGGGAAGACCCAATGCACTCGTACAGGGGGCATGGCACAGGATCTCAATCTCATGACCCTTCGAGCGGGCGGCCACAACCCATTTCACCAAGTGGGCACTGTCGGTGGTCGGTGTGATGAACAATATCCTCATGGCATCCCTTGAACTGGTGGGTGTGCACCCTTGACCCTACTCACCCGCCGCCACCCGTCGCCGCGCCCGCCGCGCCAGATGGAGCAGGCCCAGGGCCAGCGGCAGAGCGATCCCGATGGCCAGCGACCCGGGCGCCGAGCCGGCGGCGGGCAGGTCCAGCCGGTCGGCGAGTCCACCCAGGAAGCGCAACAGGGCGAGGGCGACGAGGGCCGTCGCCGCCGCCGGCAGGACCAGGGCTGTGGCGGGGGGCAGGAAGAGCTGCCAGGGCCGCGCCCCCTGGCGCACGAGCAGCGCCGCCTCGCCCTGGAAGGCCCGGTCCAGGCTGCGCACGGCGGCCGCCAGCAGGCCGGCCGTGAGGGCGGCCAGGAGCAGGCCCGCGCCCAGCACGATGATGCCCAGCCGCCGCATCTGGCGCCCCAGATCCCCCAACAATTGACGATCCACATGGGTGCCACTCACGCCGGGCAGCTCCTCCAGCTGGCCCAGGTGCCGTTCCAGTTCCGCCGCGGAGGCCTCCGGCCGCACCCGGAGCAGCACAGTGGGGGGAAAAGGATTCTCCCCCAGCAGGGCCCGCACGTCCACGCCGAAGCCGGCCTCGAACTCGGCGGCGGCCGCCGCGCGGTCGAGGTAGCCGGCCCATTCCAGCGCTGTGCCGGCGGCCAGCACCCGGCGCACCGCCTCCCGCACGCCTTCGTCCTCCTGGTCCAGATAGCATTCCGCCGGGACGCGTCCGGCCAGGGCGCTGCGGAATTGCCGGCTGTTGCCCAGCACCCAGCCGAGCGCTCCGGCCGCGAGCAGGGTCAAGCTCCAGCACAGCACCAGCAGGGCGCTGCGGGAGCGTGAGCGCAGCAGCAGCCGCAGGCCTTCGAGCAGCCAGATCATCGGTGGCCTCCCGCCGCGGGCAGTTCCGCGAGACGGCCCCGCTCCAGCCGCAGTCGGCGCACATCCTCCCGCCTGCCGGGAATGGCCCCGTGGCCGCAAAAAAGGACGGCCATGCCGCGCCGGGCGAGGCGACGCAGACTGGCCACCATCTCCACCTGATGGTCGGGGGAAAGGTGGGCGAGGGGTTCGTCCAGGAGGAGGAGCTCGGGCAGGCCGCACAGCGCCAGGGCCAACTGGACCCAGCGGCCCTGGCCGGTGGAGAGGCTGCCGCAGGGCAGATCGGCCCGGGCCAGCAGGCCGGTCTCGCCCAGGATGCGCATGCTCTCCTGGCGCCGTTGACGGGCGCCCAGGCCGTGGGCGGCCAGGGCCAGGCGCAGCAGTTCACGCGGACTGCGCTGGGCGGGCAAGCCGGCATCCTGGTCGAGCAGTCCCAGGCGGCGACGCCAGGCGGCCAGCTCCGTCAAGCGGCGGCCGGCCAGGGGCTCTTGCCGCAGCAGCAGGGTGCCGGCCTCCGGTCGTTGGCGCGCCGCCAGGAGACGCAGCAGGGTGGACTTGCCGGCGCCGGGCTCCCCCTCCAGCGAGACGAGCTCGCCGGCGAACAGGCGCAGATCCAAGGGTCCCAGGCGGAAGCCGCCCGGGTACTGGAACTCCAGGCCGCGCGCCTCCAGCAGCGGCAGGGTGGCGGCGCTGCCGTTTCCGTTCACACCTGGCTCCCCGTCGGCCGCGCCGCGAAGTGGACGCGGTCCGCTTGTTCACTGCCGGGCAGCAGGGTGAAGTCGGCGTAGCGGCCCAGCAGGGACAAGCCGGCCTCCGCGGCCACCGCCTCCACCTCCTCGATGGCGTATATGCGTTGCCGGTGCGCCTCCGCCCAGCGTCGCCCCTGCTCGTCCTCCAGCAGGAACTCGTTGTGATGCAGGCGGGCCGGTCGGTCGTACCAGCTGTGCCGCTCCCACGTCACCTCCTCGGCGCGCCCGCTCTCCTGGCGGTCGTTGAAATGGGACAGGCTGTTGCGCTCGGTGCAGACATCGAAGACGAGCAGGCCGCGCGGCGCGACCAGGGCGCCCAGGCGCGCCAGGGCGCTGCGCAGGTCGTCCGTCTCCTCGAGATAGTTGAGGGAGTCGTAGAGGCAGGTGACCAAATCCCAGCGGCCGGGCATGGCCAGCTCGCGCAGATCCTGGCAGGAGAGGGCCACGGTGCGGGGCAGCCGGCGGCGGGCTTGCTCCAGCATGGCGGCGCAGCCGTCCGCTCCGGCCAGGCGCAGGCGCGGCTCCTTCAAGGCGGCCAGGAAGCGTCCCGTGCCACAGGCGGCGTCGAAGGCGCTGCCCAGCCGGCCGCCGCCATGGCGACGCCACAGCTCACGCGTGTAATCGGCCCACATGGGATAATCGACGTGCATCATCAGCTGGTCGTAGATGGCCGCCAGGGCCTGATAGGGCGGCACGGGCCGGATCCTCACGCGGCGCGGTCCTCCAGCTGGCGCCAGGCCTCGGCCAGGGCGGCGAACAGGCCCCCCTCATCGGCGCGTCCCTGGCCGGCGATGTCAAAGGCCGTGCCATGGCCTGGCGAGCAGCGGACAAAGGGCAGGCCCAGCGTCGTATTGACACCGGCGGCGCCCGCCACCAGCTTGAAGACGGGCAGGCCCTGGTCGTGATACATGGCGAGCAGGCGCCCCTTCCCCCGGGCCAGGGCGGCGTCGGCGGAGAGGGGTCCGTCGCAGGGCAGGCCTTCGCGGCGCATGCTTTCCAGCAGCGGGCCCAGCCACTCGACCTCCTCCCCGCCCAGCACGCCTCCGTCGCCGGCGTGGGGATTGAGGGCCAGCACGCCCAGCCGCTCGCCCGGATGACGCCGCGCCAGGTGGGCCAGGGCAAGGCGCGCCTTGCGCTCGACGCGCTCCGCCGTGATGGCCAGGGGCAGGCGGGCGAGCGGGTCGTGATTGCTCACCAGCCCCACCGACAGGTCCGGCGAGCACATCCACATGAGCGGATCGGCCACGCCGCCGCGCCAGCCCAAGTACTCGGTGTGGCCGGGCCAGCGGAAGCCGGCGCGGGCGAGGGACTCCTTGCAGACGGGCGCCGTCACCAAGGCCCGCCGGACGGGGTCCCGCCCCACGATGTCCACGGCCGCGGCCAGCGAGAGCCAGGCCAGGATCCCTCCCGCCAGCGAGGGCGCGGGAAGGGCGGGCGGGGTCGGCTCCTTCTCATGGATGAGCAGATCCGTCGGCGGATCCTCCTCCACAGGTGGCGGCCAGGGCGCCAGGGTCAAGCCATCGGGCCTTGCCCGCGTCCCGTCGTCCACCACCAGCCGCAGCTCCAGGCCCAGGCGCCGGCGCAGGCCGTCCAGCCAGGAGGGCGGCGCCACGGCCAGCAAGCGGCCCGGTCGACGCTCGGCCATCCAGCGCGCCGCGGCCTTGAGCAGCACCTCCGGACCGATCCCCGCCGGATCCCCCATGCTGAGCACGAGCAGCCTGTCCCCGCTCATGGGGCGGCCGTCAGGCTTTCCAACTCCCGCGGGTCCTCCGCGCCCGGCTCGAGGTCGGCGCGCAGTTCCAGCAGGCGGCCACGCACAGCGGCGGCCTCCACCAGGGTCATCAGTTCAGCCCGCAGCGCCTTGATGCCCGGATGATCGCGCAGGTAGGCGACGTACATCTTGCGCATCTCCAGCACGGCCCGCTGCTCGCCCTTGTGCTGGACGGCCAGGTCGAGATGCTCGAGCAGGAGATCGACCTTCTCCTCCAGTCCGGGCGGGGGCAGGTTCTGGCCGCGGTCGAGGAAGGCCCGCGTTTCGCGGAAAATCCAGGGGTAATGGATGGCGGCGCGGCCGATCATCACGGCATCCACGCCGGTGTGGTCGAAGAGGCGGCGGGCGTCCTCCGGGCTGCGCACGTCGCCATTGCCGATGACCGGGATCTCCAGGGCGCGCTTGACCTCGGCGATGCCGTCCCAGTCGGCCTGGCCCTCGAACTTCTGGCAGCGGGTGCGTCCATGGATGGTGACGGCCTTGACGCCCAAGTCCTGCAAGCGCAGGGCCAGCTCCACGGCATTGCGGCTTGGGCCATCCCAGCCCAGGCGCATTTTCACCGTGACGGGAAGATCCACGGCCTGCACCACGGCGCCGGCGATCTGCAACAACAGGTCTGGTTCCCTCATCAACTGCGATCCGGCCCCACCGCCGCACACCTTGCGCGCCGGACAGCCGAAGTTGATGTCCACCAGCTCCGGTCGATTGGCCGCCGCCTGGCGCGCCGCTTGGGCCATCCGGCCGGGATCGCGCCCGTAGATCTGGATTCCCACCGGGCGCTCGTCGTCGGCCAGGCTGATCTTGCTGGCGGAGCGGCCGGCGAGTCGGACGAGGGCTTCGCTGGAGGTGAACTCGGTGTAGGCAAGGTCCGCCCCCAGCCGCCGGCAGATGCGGCGGAAGGGTTGATCGCTGTAGCCCTCCATGGGAGCCAGCAGCAATGCGTCAGCGAGCTTCAGTTCGCCGATCCGCAAGGTGCGGACGGACTTCGCCGGGGTGCTTGCCATGGCTGCATTTACGGGATTCGGAGGGATCAAGGCAAGCCGGCATTGGCCCGGGAGTCCATCAGGAGGGGCGCTACCCGGCCGGCAGCCGGTCAAAAGGAATAGCCCAAGTCGGCCCACAAGCTCAGGCCGGGCTGGCCCAGCGGACCGCTTTCGGTCTGGCGCGCCAGGCCCACGGCCAACTCGCCCACCGAGCTGTCCAGATGGAGCGCGAGAGACAGCTCCTGGACGAAGTCGCGGCGGTGGGGCCAGTGGTCCAGCTCGTCGGACAAGCCCAGGGCCGACCAGCGCAGGGAGGCCAGCCAGTCGCCCCAGGGGCCGGGCATGAGCTGGGCGCGCCATCGGGCGCGGAAGCCCATTGCCTGCCGTCCGGCCGCCTGGAGCGGCATCAGGGTGCGCAGCCAGTCATCACCCCCGAACTCGAACTGGTCCCGTCGCTGGGGGCTGTCCGACTGTCCCAACACCAGCGAGAACTGGCCGGTGTGGCGGCCCAGGCTTCGCCAGGTATCTGTTTCCGCCATGGCGCGGAAGGCGGCATCTCCACTTTCGGCGCGGGGCAGCAACTGCTCGAAGGAGACGCGGTGGTGTTCGCCCCGCCGTGGCAGGCTGCGCCGGTCGCGGGAGTCCACCACGCTGAGCAGGCCCAGCCGCGTCAGTTGCCGATGCCGGTGGACCGGACCCAGATCTTCCTCATCCCACTCGAACGCTCCGCTGGCGTAAACCGTGCCCAGTCGCTGGATCTGCTGTCCCACCCGTATCTGGATGCCGCGATTCTCCCGATGCACCGGATGACGGACGCCCGTCGTGGCGGGGGCGGCGCCCTCCAGCCAGAAATCCCGCAAGGAGCGGCTGGCACTTAGGCGGGTGGTCAGCCAGGTGTGCCAGATGCGGTCGCTTTCCAGCGAGACACGCTGTTCGGCGCGGCGGGCGCCGGACAGCCAGAAGAGGTCTCCCCGCAGGCTGCGTCCCAGCAGATTCTCCCACAGCACCTGGACGAAACCCTCCCCTTCCCGGGCGGTGCCATAGCGCAGGCCGCCGCGCAGGGCGGGGAAATCCTTCTCCAAGGCGTGGAGGACCGCCACATTGCGGTTCCCTTCGCGCTCGAGGCGCAGGTAGACCTGATCGAAAAGACCTGTGGCATATAGCCGCCGGATGCTGCGATCCGCCTGGGCGACGGTGAAGAGCTCGCCGGGCCGGGGACGGAACTCCCGCCGCAGGATACCCGGCCTCAGCAGGCGCAGGCCATCCAGCCGCAGGTCGTCCATGCGTCCTGGATCCACGTGCAGATGCAGTGTGTCGCCCCACAGAGCGGCGCTGTCCAGACGGCTGAGGGTGTAGCCGGCTCGTCGCAGGCGGTTGAGCGCCTCGTTCGCCGCCTCGTCCAGGTGGATCCGGCGCAGGGGCGATCCGGCCAAACCACCGAAGAGACTGTCCAAGGCCAGGTGCCGCCAGGCCGTGGACGACATGCGCCGCGGCAGCTCCTCCAGGCCATGCAATCGCACCCCACCCACCACGGCGCGGGCCTGGAGCCGTACCCGAATGAAGGAATGGGATGATTCCCCCGGCTGGTCCAGGTGGATCGTGTCGCAGCGGACATCCAGGAAGCAGCCGCAATCCAGGAGATCCCGCCACAGGCGTTGCGGATCCGCCACACTGGCCGGCCGCTCCACCAGTAGGCCGCGCAACAAGGGACAGGCGGGTGTTCTCGCCTCGGGAAGCTCCTCGATGGGCCGCCAGACCTCCTCTTCAAGCAGTTCGAAGTTCAAGGGAAGACCCGCAATCCCATTGATGGCCGAGGACGAGTCACACCTGGCGCTCAACAGGCGTCGCAAATGGGCTTGCTCACCCAGCATGGCGCGCCGACCGGCGGCCACCTGTTCCGCGCGATGCCCAACGATGTTCATGGCCATGGGCGGCATGTCCGGCCGAACCAGGATGTCCGCTTCCTGGCGTGAACGCTGGTTGGCTTCCGCCTGCATGATGGCCACCACCTGATCCGCCAGCTCCCAGGCCTCGCGCAGATCCTCCGGTCCCCGCAGCGGGCTGGTCACGTCCACGGCGATGACCAGGTCGGCCCCCAGCTTGCGGGCCGTCTCCACCGGGATGTTGGCGCTCAGCCCGCCGTCGACCAGCAATCGCCCGTCCAGCAAGACCGGTTGGAACAGGATGGGGATCGACATGGAGGCGCGCATCGCCTCGGCCAGATCACCACCGCCCAGCTCCACGCGCTGCCCGCTCTCGAGGTTGGTTGCCACGGCCCGGAAGCGGACCCGCAGTTGGTCAAAATCGCCGAAGCCCTGGATCGGCGCCCGCCAGACCATCTCCGTCAAGGCCTGGCTGACGCGCTGGCCGGTGGACAGATTGCGCGCCCAGCGGGGACGCAGACCCTGCAGGCGGATCTCCACCAAGTGGCGGTCGCTCACATCCCTGCGGCCTGTGTACATGAGCCGGCGGTCGGGCCTGTCATCGAAGAGGTCGCCCCACGAGTAGCGCCCGAGCAGGGAGTCGATCTCGGCGGGCGTGTATCCACTGGCGTAAAGTCCGCCAATGACCGCTCCCATGGAGGTGCCGATGATGCAGTAGAGCGGGACATGCGCCTCTTCCAGCGCCTGCAGCACCCCAAGGTGGGCGAAGCCCCGCCCTCCTCCACCGCTGAGCACCAGGCCGATGCGGGGGACGGAGGGATTGCCCGCCGATTGCCCGGGGGCCGGCGCGGGAAGGAGCAGCAGCAGGACCGCCAGAAGCAGTCCTGCCGTGCCGGGAAGTGGCAGGGCAGGTCGTGGCATGGTGCGTGATCGTGCCCGACCAGCTTATGGAATTCGGCAGATGCGCACAACCGGGCCGCCCGCCTGGCTGTCCTGCGACAGGGCGGACGGCCCGGGCCGTTTCTACCGGACCAGCAGGATCTTGCTCACGGCGCTCTGGTCGCCCGCCCGCAGGTGGACGAAGTAGGGTCCGGCAGGTTGTCCGTCCATGTCCAGGCCCATCTCGTGCAGGCCCGGACCTAGCCGGCCGTCGGCCAGCAGGCGCACCTCCCGTCCCAGCATGTCCATCAGGCTGAGCCGCACATCGCCGGTCTCCGGCAGCACGAAGGAGACGCGCGTCGATGGGTTGAAGGGATTGGGCCAGGCCAGCAGGTTGAGTTGGGCCGGCCGATCCGCGGGATCGACGGCCCCCACCGTGGTCTGTGTCTGCCCAGGCACGGGTTCCGCCTCATCATACCAGGCCTCCGGTCCCAGACCCGTGCCCCGATAGTGGAGGGAGTGCCCTTGCTCCACGTCCGGCAGGAAGGCCCCGGCCGGCCACAGGCCGGCCTCGATGGCCTGTCCTTCCCAGGAATGTCCCACCTGCCCGTATTGCAGGTAGTCCACAAGATTGCCCAGGTTCTGCGCATCGCTCCGCCACAGGCCCAGGAAGCCATGGGTGTTGCCCAGACTCGGCCCGGCGAACCAGACTTCCTGCTGCGTGTGGGGCAGGGCCTCCACCGCATTGTTGTGGATGACCAGAACCTGGCCGGGTCCCAACTGGACGGCGGGCAGGATCAGGTTCGGACCGTTGCAGTCCAGCAGCCAGCCATCCAACGAGACAGGCTCCGTCCCGGTGTTGATCAATTCAATCCATTCCTGGCCGGTGTCGACGCCCTCCGGGTCGTAGCAGACCTCGTTGAAATGGATTCCAGCCCGGGCTGTGCAGACCAGTCCAGCCGCGAGCAACCATGCAAGGTGCTTCATGTCTTCTCCCATGCGTGTTTCATGATCGAAGGGGGCGGTCACCCGCCCCCGCCCTGTCCTGACCTCGACGAGGGCAGGTACGGAGGGCCTCGTGAATCGTTCATGGCACAGCCCTTTATCTGGATCCGCCTCGGGCAATTGGACCGGCGCAGGGGCCGCCGGTCCGGGCCGTTCCTCCGAACAGCTCCAACCTCGAAGCAGGATCAGGCAAGGGCTGGGCCAGTTGACAACTACTTGTCTGTCAATAAGATATTGGCCTACAGGGCCGGGCCGGCATCCTGTCTTTCTGGAAAGCTGCGGTGAGCTTGGAAGTGGATGGCGAAAGTGTCCAGGCCACGGACCGGTGGATCAAGCCGGGGAGATGGGCGCCTGAGGCGAAGGCGTTTCCTTGGTTATCTGCTTGTCATGCATTATTCTGAGGGTTCTTTTTCACAACGGAGGTAGCTCCCCGGTGGCCTGGCGGAAGGTCCGCAGGCGCTTCGTGAGGCCGGGGCTCCTGTGATCAACTCACTTGGAGGAGCACAATGTCTCGTTACCGTGGACCGAAGGACCGTTTGTCGCGCCGCTTCGAAAGCAACTTGTTCGGCGCCAAACGCAATCCAATGGACCGCAGGGGTTTCGCCCCCGGACAGCACGGCCACAACCGCCGTGCCAAGAAGAGCGAGTACGGCATCCATCTGGACGCCAAGCAGAAGTTCCGGGCCTACTACGGCATGATCAGCGAGGCCCAGTTCCGCCGCACCTTCGACCGGGCCCGGCGGATGCGCGCCGGCGTGACCGGCGAGGTCTTCGTCGGCCTGCTGGAAAGCCGCCTGGATGTCATGGCGATGCGTATGAGCTTCGCGCCCAACATCTTCGCGGCGCGCCAGATCGTCACGCACGGGCACATCCTGCTCAACGGCAAGCGCTGCAACATCCCCAGCGCCCGCGTCATGCCGGGCGACGTGGTCAGCGTCCGTGAGAAGAGCCGGAAAATCCCCATGATCTTCCACCAGTTCCTGGGCAGCAAGGGGACGCCCCCGACCTATGTCGAATTGAACCAGGACGACTTCTCAGGCAAGCTGCTGCACTTCCCCGAGAAGCACGAAGTCCCCTTCCCCGGGGAGTTCAACGAGCAGCTGGTGGTGGAATTCTACAGCCGCTAGGCGACTTCCCAACCCTCTACTGGAACACCTGAAAGGCCCGCCGCGCGGGCCTTTCTTCTTGCCCATGGGACTTTGACCGGCCAGCCCATCCAGCTTCCCGGCCAATTCCAGTATCACAGCTTTCGCTGGAAAAATCGTCCGCAAACTGCCATACTCGCCTGCCCATAAGAACCTGGTTCAGACACACAGCTCGAGGCCTATCATGTTGAAGTTCAACCCTGGTGTGGGTGCGCTCTTGCTGCTGGCAGGCGTATCCCTGGCCATCTCCACCCCACAACACAGCCGCAACACCCTGCTGGCGCCGGATCAGGTGGGCGCCCTGCGTGAGTCCCGCGCCGCCGCGCCCTTGTCCGCCGCGCAGAAGGACCGTGTGCAGCGCGCCATCAACGCCATCAAGAACGGTCCGCCGGCCACCATCACCTTCCGTGACTCAACGGGCAATGTGGACACCCTGAGCACGACCGCCATCGCGAAAAGCCTGCAGAAGCAGCTGGACGACGGCCGCATCAAGGTGGACAGCACCATCTCCGCCGATGACTACGCCGTGGCGACCACGGACGGCCGGGCCAGCGATGCCGCCGACGAAGTGGATGTCCATCCTGAGGTGGTGTCTGGCGCGGACAGCACCTTCCTGCAGGAGGTGCTGGTCCACGAGTGGCGCCACAAGGTCCAGGTCAACGGCAGCGAGGCGGCCGACGAGGTGGAGGCCTATTCGCTGGAGCTGAGCTACAAGG
This sequence comes from bacterium, assembly GCA_030685015.1. Classification (NCBI taxonomy): domain Bacteria; species bacterium. Next base: position 17,008 of record JAUXWS010000067.1, on the reverse strand, counting down.
ACAGCCTGGGTCTGGACAGCACCAACTTCCACTATCGGGAATGCCGGAACAACCTGGCATCCTTCCAGGGAAACGTGGACGATGCGGCCCGTCCCCGCGAGCGCAAGCGCTCCGCCCTGGTGGACGCCGCGGGCCGGTATTGGCAATTGCTTCTGGCGGATCCCGGGCAGGGTGTGGTCAGCCGCCTGCAGACGCGCCCGCCGGGGTCCCAGGGCTGGACCCTGCTGCCACCTTTGTTGGGTGGGACGGTCAATGGCAGCGACCTGCTGAAGCTGGACACGCCCAGCCAGTCCACCCTGCTGGCCTGTGGAACAACCCAGTTCGGGGCCGGCGCCCTCGTCGCCCTCCAGGTCTCGCCCACAGGCACGGTCATGGAGCAGTTGATCCTCCTCCGCTTCGGCGAGAGCTTCCATTGCATGACGCTGCTGCCTGAGCCGGGCAGCGTGGCCGTGCTGGACGTGGTGCAGAACCGCGTGCGGCGCTTCTTCGACAGCAACGGAGACGGCATCCCCGACGCCGACGGCGGCACGATGATCCTGCTTCCCCCCTCCGGCAGCTGGCGCCGGCTGGACCAGGCCCAGCACCCCCTCTTCGGCGCCGGACTGGTCGCCGGGCAGCAGGATCGCCTCTTCAGCCACCTGCGCCGCCTCCATGAGCCGCTCACTTTCATGCAGGACGTGGACGGCGACCACCTGATCGACCTTATCCATCTGGTGCCCGCTTATCACTTCATCCAGCGTGTCCCGGTCATCCAGGAGCCCTATCCCCAGCCGGGCGACAACCTGCTGCTCGTCTCCGGCTCGTGGAACCACCATCTGGAGGTCTGGCGCACCGATCCCCTGGGCAACCCCATGCATCCGTTGGGCATGGTGCACATGATGGAGCCGGAGATGCCCGTGATCCTGGACATGCCCCTCGAACTGGGAGAATGGATCCGTCCCTTCGACCTGAACACCGGCCAATGGCAGGGGCGCGCCATCCGCGTGGGTGGAGAGCCGGAGCCGCTGCCGGCGCCGGGCAACCTGGCCATCCAGCTGGAAGCCATGCCTATGGGCTGGACCTTCCTGCTCACCTGGGACCCCGTCCCCGGCGCGCTCTATTACCGCATCGAGTCCAACCCCGGCACAGGCGAGTGGCTGCCCTTCGCCGACGTGCTGGGCACTTCCCATGCCTGGACCCTGCCCGGCCCCACGCTGCCCGCCCTGCATCTGTTCCGGGTGAGGGCCTGCAACTGAGTCCATCATCCATCGCCCTGAAGAGGGCCCCCGCGGGGGCCCTCATTCATGGGTCGGATGCACAGTCGCTCAAACTCTGATGCGGCGCACCGTGTCGATGAGGGTGCCATCCCGATACTCGATGACGGCCACCACCTCCTCCTCCGTCTCGGCCTTGGTCTGGTGGCCGCCCGTCAGCTCCAGGGCCTTGCGGTGCAGGTCCTCGATGGCGACGAGGGGCAGGTCCTTGCCGCGCAGGCGCTCCAGCAGGTCGCGGCGCCGCGGGTTGACGGCGATGCCGTGGTCGGTCACCAGCACGTCGATGGTCTCGCCCGGGGCCGTCACCGTATGGACGCGGGGCACGACGATGGAGTGGATCTTGCGCGTGAGCGGCGCCGTGATGATGGTGAGGGCGGCGTCGGCGGCGTCGGTGAAGCCGCCGATGCCATGCAGCAGCCAGCCATCGCTGTGGGTGTTGACGTTGACGTTGAAGTCGAGGTCAATCTCGGTGGCGCCCAGCACGCTGGCCTTGACGCGGGGGGCGAAGCAGCCCTTGCTGTGGTAGTTGTAGGAGACGAAGGGGTTGGTCGCCACGTGGCGCTCATTCTCGCGCAGGCTGCGCACGCCGGCCAGGTCGAAGCTCTGCCCGTCCAGGATGCAACCGACCAGGCCTTCTTTCAACAGATCCACCAGAAGCTGGGTGCTGCCGCCACGGGCGAAGGTGGCCCGGGCGCCCTTCTCCCGCAGATAGCGACCCATGAACTCGACGAACTTCAGACTCATGCCGCCGGCCCCGGCCTGGAAGCTGAAGTCCGGTTCCTCCATCAGGCCGGATTCCCACACCACGCGGGCGGCCAGTTCGGCGATCTTGACGCGGTCGGGCTCCTCGGCCACGCGCGTCGTGCCGCTGACGATCTGGGCCGGATCGCCGATGGCCTCCACCGCCACCACTCGGTCCACGTTGCCGCCCTCGATCATCCAGGGAAAGACCGGGAAGGGCTCCAGATTGTCCGTGATGACCGTGACCCAATCGGCATAGAGGCTGTCCGCCAGGGCGAAGCCGAGCGGCCCGCAGGCGCTGCGGCCGCGGTCCCCCGTGGCGTTGCCGTGGGGATCCGCCGTGGGCGCCGTGATGAAGGCGGCGTCGATGTGCAGGTCCCCGTCCTGGATGGCCCGGAACCGGCCGCCGTGGCTGCGCAGGATGGCCGTCCGCGCGAAGCCGCCCACCGTGCAGAGCTTGCCCACGGGGCCGTTCATCGACCCCTCGACATGGCTCACCACGCCGCTGCGGATGTGGTCACAGAGCGGCTCGTGGCAGGGGAAGAGCGCGCTGGGCGCCACCACGATGTCGCGCAGCCCCCGGCGGGCGATGATCTCCATCACCTGGTTGAGGATGAAGTCACCGTTGCGCAGGTGATGGTGGAAGGAGACGACGCTTCCATTGCGCAATCCGGCCTCGTCCACCGCCGCCTCCAGGCTGGGGAGCAGCTTGTTGCTATAGCCGCAGCCGTTGCGCACGGGCGGCCCGGCCTTGCGGCCCGTGGGCGGGGTGCGGCCGCAGCCGGCAAAGGGCTTGACGGATCGGCCGTTGACTTCCGTGGGCACGAGGCGGCCCAGGCTATTGGGGATGAGCTTCATGCAGCCTCCAGCTGATGGTTGCGCCGACCGGATCCTGCCGGGCCGGCGCGGCCAATATAGCAGCGGACCGGGGCGGGTCCGGCAAGGGAGGAGCCGGGCGCGGGCCGGGCGTGGCTTCGGGCAGGAATCGGCTGAATCCGGAGTAAGGCGGGGGGGCGCTCAGGCCATTTCGCGGTTGAGCCGGTAACTGAGGTTCATGATGCCCACCGAGAGGTTCTCGTTCTGCACGACGATGCCGTCGGGCACGGTCACGTTCTCCGGGCTGAAGTTCCAGATGGCCTTGACGTCGGCCTCCACCATCATGTCGCAGACGGTCTGGGCCGCCTGGTGGGGTGTGCAGATGATGCCGATCTGGATTTTGTGCTGCTGGATGAAGGGGGTCAGTTCGTCCAGGTCGCGGACAATGATGTCTCGCATCTTGAGGCCGATCAGCTTGGGGTTGACGTCAAAGATCCCCTTGAGAACCAGGTTGAAGCGCTCAAATCCTTGGTAGTTGGCGATGGCCTGTCCCAGGTGGCCGGCCCCCGCCAGCACCATGTCCTGTGGCTGTTGGAGGGCCAGCACCTCGCTCAAGCGCTGGATGAGGAAGCGCACGTTGTACTTCTTGCCCTGGCGTCCGAAGCCGCCCAGGGTGAAGAAATCCTGCCGCAGCTGGGTGGGCTTGATGCCGATGATGCCGGCCATCTCGCTGGAGGAGATCTCCTCCACCACGTCGGGCAAGGTGACCAGGAAGTTCAGATAGCGCGCAAAGCGCAGCACCGTGAACTGGGGGATGTTCTTGAAGATCGCGTCATCGGACATGGGGATCTCCCCGCGGTGTGTTTGTGCCGGTCGGCCGGCGCTCCGGTTCTCGTTCAGCTCGCGGACCCGTCGCTGTAGCAAGGACGCCTGTGCTCGCCTCACAACTTGTTAGGAAATTGATAGGTCATTTCCAAGACGAAAAAGGCGTTCGGCATCCTATTGATCCACAAACGGCTCCACGTCAAACATAAGCAAAATTTTCACACCTGCAGGCGGCCATGGCCGCCCGCTTGCTCCGGAAGATACCGGATCGCCAAGTATCGATTCAATTCATTCGTTCCGGGGCGGAAAAAGATTAACAATCCCCTGTTGATATCCCTACAACACAAAACGGTCAAGATTCTGAACTGGGTCCCTGCCTGATCAAAAAGCCCGCGGATTCCTGGGCGGATTCCGCGAGCTGGCAAGCCGTGGGTCGGCTCAGCCTTCTATTTGGTCGAAGAGCCAGTTCTTGAGCTGGTCCATCTTGACTCGTTCCTGCTGGCAGCTGTCACGATGGCGCACCGTGACGCAGCCGTCCGTCTTGGAATCATAGTCCACGGTGAAGCAGAAAGGTGTGCCCACCTCGTCCATGCGCCGGTAGCGCCGGCCGATGGCGCCGGCATGGTCGTAGAAGCCGTTCCAGCGCCCGCACAGGTCTTCGAACAGGGCGCGGGCCATCTCCCCGATGCCGTCCTTCTTGACGAGCGGCAGCACGGCGAAGGTGATGGGGGCCAGCCGCGGCGGCAGGGCAAGCAGGACGCGCGGCTCGTCGTCCACCACATCCTCGCGGTAGGCATCGCACAGGAACATGAGGAGCGTGCGGTTGAGCCCGGACGAGGTCTCTATGATGTAGGGCATGTAGCGCTCGCCCTTCCCGCTGTCGATGTAGTCCATCTTCTTGCCGGAAAGGGCCTGGTGGGCCTTCAGGTCGAAATCGGTCCGGTTGTGGATGCCTTCCACCTCCTGCCAGCCGAAGGGGAAGAGGTACTCCACGTCCCAGGCTTCCCGCGCGTAATGGGCCAGCTCCCCCGGACCGTGCTGGTGGAAGCGCAGATTCTCCGGGCGGATGCCCATCCGCCGGTAGTAATCCATGCGTTTCTCCTTCCAGTGGGCCATCCATTCGTCGTCGCTGCCCGGCTTGACGAAGAACTGCATCTCCATCTGCTCGAACTCGCAGGTGCGGAAGATGAAGTTGCCTGGCTTGATCTCGTTGCGGAAGGCCTTGCCCACCTGGGCGATGCCGAAGGGCACCTGCAGGCGCGCGGCGTTCTGCACCAGCAGGTAATCCACATAGATGCCCTGGGCCGTCTCGGGCCGGATGTAGATCTGGCTGGCCGTGTCCTCCAGGGGACCCAGATGGGTGCGGAACATCAGGTTGAACTGGCGGGGCTCCGTCAGCGCGCCGCCGCAGTTGGGACAGGGCGCGGCGGGATCGATCTGGTCGGCCCGGAAACGGGCGCGGCACTCCTTGCAGTCCACCAGCGGATCCACGAAGCCGTCCACGTGGCCCGAGGCCTGCCACACTTCGGGCCTCATGAGGATGCTGGCGTCCAGCCCCACGATGTTGTCATGGCGGCGGGTCATCTCCGTCCACCAGGCGCGCTGCAGGTTGTTCTTCAGCTCCACGCCCAGGGGACCGTAATCCCAGCAGGAGGCCAGGCCCCCGTAGATCTCGCTGGACGGGAAGATGAAGCCGCGCCGCTTGCACAGGCTCACCAGCTTGTCCATGATGTCAGGCGTCTTCTCGTCCATTCCGCTCCCGTGTGTTGGTGGTTGTCGTCTCAAGTTCCCAGGCCTGGGCCAGGCTTCGCACATCCAGTCCCGGGGCCAGATGCGCGCGCAGCAGCAGGGCCAGCAGCTCACCCAGCTGGCGCCGCGTCTCCGCCGTGATCTCCCGTCCAGCCACTTCGTCCGGGGGGCGGTGCAGCAGGAAGTGCAGCACGCGCCACAGGGCGGGGGTCAGGGCCGCCTCCTCCCGGCCCGACCGGCAGTCCGGGCAACGGGCGCGGCCCTCCCGGGCGTCGAGGCCCCCGCCCGCCAGGCGGCGGAAGTCCTCCCAGGGCCGCCCACAGACCGCGCAGGCGGCGAGGTCCAGACCGTAGCCCGAATGTGTCAAGAGGAAGAGGAGGAACCAATAGATGAGATTCTGCGGCCGCGGGCAGTCGCCCGCCGCCAGACGCAGAGTGGCCGCCGCCGTGTCGAAGAGGACCGGATCGGCGTGCTCCGGCAATTGGGTGTGCTCCAGCGCCTCCACCACCGCCAAGCCGCTCATGAGGCGGGCGTAGTCGGTGCGCAGGCCGCGGAAGTCGTCCACCAGATCGGCCTCCTTGAGCAGCTGCAGGTCGCGTCCCTCACGCACGAGCAGCTGCAGCTCGACCAGATGGCCGGTCTGCAGCACGGCGTCCAGGCCTTGCCTGGGCCGCCGCACGCCCTTGCCCATCAGGCCCAGCCGGCCCTCCTCGCGGCTGTACACATGCAGGACGAGGCTGGTGTCGCCATAGGGGATCCGTCGGAGGACCAGGGCCTGGACGCGCCGGTTCATCTTGCTCAGGTCAGCATGGCGCTGATCAGCAGCAGGTAGACGGAGAGGCCGAGGATGTCGTTGCTGGTCGAAAGGAATGGTCCGCTGGCCAGCGCCGGGTCGATCCCCGCCCATTTCAGCAGCAGAGGCACGAAGGCGCCCACCACCGTGGCCTGCATGATGACGCAGGCCATGGCCAGGGCGATCACGCCCGCCGTGGCGGGGCTGCCCAGCCACAGCCAGACCACGGTCAGCATCACCAGGCTGCAGGCCAGGCCCAGGGCGAAGCCCACCTTGGATTCCTTCCAGAGGCGGGGCAGCAGGTCCTTCACCTCCAGCTCGCCCGTGGCCAGGCCGCGCACGACGATGGTGGCCGATTGGTTGGCCACGTTGCCGCCCATGCCCATGACGACCGGCACGAAGAAGCTGGCCGAGAGCAAGGCGCGCAGGTCGGCCTCGAAGCGGCTCATGACGAGGGCGTTGACCAGTCCGCCCGCCAGCCCGACCAGCAGCCAGGGGGTGCGTTGGCGGATGACGACCAGGGAGGAGCGCTCCAGCACGTCCTCCACCGTTCCGGCCAATCGCGCGATGTCCTCCCCCGCCTCCTCGTGGGCGATGTCATAGACGTCGTCCATGGTCACGCGGCCCAGCAGGCGGCCTTCGCTGTCGACGATGGGAACGGAGGCGAGGTCGTACTTGCGGGCCAGCGCCGCCACCTCCTCCTGGTCGGCGTCCGCCCGGGCCGAGATCACCTCGCGGTCCATGATCTCGCCCATCCTCTGGCCGCGGCGGGCCAGCAGCAACCGCTGCAGGCTGACCTGACCCAGCAGGCGGCCCTCCCCGTCCACCACGAAGACCACGTAGATGTCCTCCACCTCGCGGTCCTCGGCCAGGCGGCGCACCAGGCCGATCGCCTGGTCCACCGTCGTCTCCGCAAGGGCGGAGACGAACTCCCGGGCCATGACGCCGCCGGCGGTGTCGTCCCCGTGGCCCAGCAACTGGACCAGATCGGCCCGCAGGTCGTGGTCGAGGCCGGCCAGCACGTCCTCGGCGCGCTGCTCGTCCAGCTCCTGCAGCTCCTGGACCAGGTCGGCGGCGTCGTCGGACTCCATCTCATTGAGGACGGGAACCAAGTCCTCGCGGGTCATCTCCTCCAGGATGTGGTCGCGCAGGGACTCGCCCAGCTCGGGCAGGATCTCCGCCTGCTGGTCGGCGTCCGCGCTGAGGAAGAGGGCAAGGGCGGCGTCCTCGTCCACGCGGGACATCAACGCGGCGATGTCGGCCGGATGGGCGTCGCGGAAGTACTCGTGCAGATCGCCCAGATCGGCCAGGATGCGCCGCAGGCTGGACTTGGCCTTGTTCACGCGCCTGTCCTTTCGCCCTGGTCCGCCAGGGCGCCCAGGCGGGCGGCCAGGTCGGCGAACTCGGCCACGGTAAGACTCTCGGGACGTCGGGTGAGCAGTTCGTCCTGGCCGCTCAGACCGGCGGGATCCGGCAGTCCGGGCACTCCCGCCAGGGAGCGGCGCAGCATCTTGCGCCGCTGGTTGAAGGCGGCGCGCACCACGCGGCGGAACAGGGTCCCGTCCGCCACGGCAACGGCCGGCCGCGGCAGCGGACGCAGGCGGATGACGGCGCTGGTGATCTTGGGTCGGGGGAAGAAGGCGACGGGCGGCACCTCGAGCAGGATCTTCCCCGTGCAGTAGAGGGCGGTGAAGACGGAGAGGATGCCATAGACACGGCTGCCCGGCCCGGCCAGGATGCGTTGGGCCACTTCCTTCTGGATCATGATGCTGAAATCGGTGATGCGGGGCGCCTCCGCCTCCTCGTGGCCGCGGCGGATCTCGTCCAGCACGCGCATGAGGATGGCGCTGGTGACGTGGTAGGGAAGGTTGCCCACGATGCGCAGGGCGCGGCCGCCCAGCTCCTCGCGCAGGTTGAAGCGCAGGAAGTCGGACTGCACGATGCGCAGATTGGGCGCCGCACCCAGCTCCTGGCGCAGGTGCTCGACCATGCGGCCATCGATCTCCACCGCCACCAGTTCCCTTGTGCGGGGCAGCAGGGCGCGGGTGAGGGCCCCCTTGCCCGGTCCGATCTCCAGCACGCAGTCCCCGCCATCGATCTCCAACGCCCCGGCGATGCGCTCGATCCACCAGGGATCCACCAGGAAGTTCTGGCCCAGGGACTTCTTGGGGTCGAGGGAGTGATAGGATTTCGTCACAGCCCGCCTCCCTGCCCGTCCCCTGGTTCCATCACATCGCCATCGGTCTAGCTCTCGATATCGATATCGACTACAGACCTTTCCGGGATCACGCCCGCTCAGCCGGTCTCGTCCAGGACACGGACCCGGAGCGTGGCGCCGTACTCCTCCGCCAGGCGTCGACAGGCCTCGATCCTGATCGTGCCGTCGTCCACCACCGTGAAGACCACCTCCACCCCCGCCGCCGCGGTGTCGCGGGCGAAATCGAGCAGGGCCGGGAAGGCGCGCTCGCCCCAGGCCGGCCGCACCAGCTCGTTGTACTGGACGGCGTTGTCGGCGTTGAGGGAGATGCTGGCCACATCCACCAGGCCCGCCAGCTCATGGCCGGTGGGCCGCTTGTGCCACAGGTCGGAGTGCCCGTTGGTGTTGACGCGCACGCGCGCCCCGCGGGCCTTCAGCCAGGCCGCCGTCTCCTTCAGCACATCCAGGCGCATCATGGGTTCGCCGTAGCCGCAGAAAACGAACTCCTCCCAGGCGGCGGCGCCGCCCTGCGCCTCGATGGCGGCGATCATCTCCGCCGTCGTGGCCTCCTGTTCCCGCCGCAGGGCCAGGTTGTGCCCCTTGACGACCGGGTGGCTGAGGCGCGTGCAGAAGGTGCAGTCCGCCGTGCAGCGGTTGGTCAGGTTGAGGTAGAGGCTGCGCCGGATGGGGTAGGCCAGCACGCGCTCGTCCACCAGGTCAAGGCCGAAGAGGCGGCGGGCGTTGCGCGTGGTGATGCGCGCCACGTCGGCCACGGTGAGGCCCTTCACCCCGGCGATCACCTCCGCCGCCTCGACCAGGCAGGCGGGCTCGTTGCGCCGGCCGCGCCGGCTCTGCGGGGGCAGAAAGGGCGAATCCGTCTCGAGCAGTATTTGCTCCACCTGCAGGGCGGCGATCACCTCGCGCTGGTTGCGCTTGGGATAGGTGACGGAGCAGGGGAAACCGACCAGGAAGCCCATCGTTTTCAGCCGCGCGGCGGCCTCCGCGCCGTAGGCATAGCAGTGCATGACGCCGCCCACGTCGGCGGCCCGCTCCTCCTCCAGGAGGCGGAGCGTGTCCTCCTCGGCGGCCCGGGAATGCACGACGAGGGGCAGGCCGCGCCGCCGGGCCAGGCGGATCATCTGGCGGAAAACGTGCAACTGCGCCTCGCGCGGCGCGTAGTCGCGGAACCAGTCGAGCCCCACCTCCCCGATCGCCACCACCCGCTCATCGGCCGATCGCGCCTCGATCCAGTCCTCCAGATCCTGGCTCCAGTCGGCGGCGTCGTGGGGATGGAGGCCCACGGTGAAGTGGACGAGCGCCTCGCCGCGGAACAGGGCGAGACCGCGCTCGATGGTCAGGCGATTGTAGCCGATCTGGACGACCGCCTCCAGCCCGGCCGCCCGCGCCCGCTCAAGCACCGCCGTGCGATCGGCGTCGTACTCGGGTCCGTCGAGGTGGGCATGGGAATCGATGAACACGGCACCCTTTCCAGTCACTTGTTCTGTCGGCCCCCGCGCTCAGGATCCTCCCGCCGGCCGGGCCGGCGGCGCGAGCAGGCCATGCTCGTGGAAGCTGAACCAGCCGGCGGCGGTGATGATGAGATGGTCCAGGACGCGGATGCCCATGATCTCCCCCGCCTGGACCAGCTGGCGGGTGAGGGCCAGATCCTCCGGGCTGGGCTCCAGGCTGCCGGAGGGGTGGTTGTGCGCCAGCACGACCGTGGCGGCGCTGTACTGCACGGCGAAGAGGAAGACCTCGCGCGGGTGGACCAGGCTGGCGTTGAGGCCGCCGATGGAGATCACCTCGTCGCGCACCAGCCGGTTGGCCGTGTCCAGGTAGAGACAGCGGAACTGCTCCCGCACCAGGCGACCCATGGGCGCCAGATAGCGCCCCACCGCGGCCGGCTGGTGAAGGACGGGAAACTCCCGCGCCCCTGGATCGTGCAGGCGGCGGCCGATTTCCAGGGCCGCCACCAACTGGGCGGCCTTGGCCTGCCCCAGGCCGTAGACGCGCATCGCCTCCTCGACGCCGCGGCAGGAGCCCAGGGCCCGCGGACCGCCCTCCTCGAGCAGGCGCCGGCTCAGGTCGAAGACCGATTCCCGGCGAGATCCGCTGACCAGGACCAGAGCCAGCAGGTCGGCCAGCTCCAGCCCCCGCGGGCCGGCCAGCCGGAGCCGCTCCCGCGGCCCGGAAGAATGCTCCACACAGCCCTCCTTCCGGCAGGCCAAGGTAGCACAGGGAGGGCTGGCCCTCCCTCGGCGCCCTCCCGGCCCGGTGCCGGAAGGGCCCAAACCTCCGCTCAGGGGGTGGGGTTCTGGGGCGGAGGCGGGATTGCGCCTCGCGGCGGCGGACTGTCGGCCAGGATGGACAGGAGCGCCTCATCCAGCGGGGGCGGCTGGCAAAACCAGGGCAGGCGGCTGACAGTCCGGCCCAGTTCCGCCAGGAGACGGCCCTGGATCTGCGGATAGCAGAGGGGGCCGGGCAGGTCGGCGACGGAGCGCGCCTCGGCGATCTCGCTCCCCGCCGGCGGACCGGGCAGGTCGTCCAGCAGGGTCAGGCAGAAAAGGCCGTGGGTGAGCCGCTCCCCCAGCCGCACACTGTAGCCGCACCAGGGCAGGAGAGAGCGGGGATGGGCGCCGCACTCCTCGTGGAGTTCGCGCCGGGCCGTCTCGAGAATGCTCTCGCCCGCCTCCCGCCGCCCGCCCGGTAGTTCCCAGCAAAGGCGCCGACGGTTGCGCACCATGACCAGACGCCCCTCCACAAAGGCGGCATGGACGGCAAAACCCAATTCCGCCTCATGGCGCGAACCCAGCTCGAACCAGCCCATCCAGGGCGGTCCGGCCCGGGCCAGCAGGCGGCGATAGGAACGGTAATCCAGGGTGGCGGGCGGGCCGCTCATGGGCGGGTCGCCCCGCTGCGGGCCGCGCCGCCGCGGGGCTTCGCCGGGATTCTGGTCATCAGCAGTTCCAGCCGTTCGGCAATGAGAACGGGCCGGCCGTCCAGGTCCAGATAGCGGGCCGCGCGGCCTTCCGCCGCCCGGAACCCGTCGAAACGGGCCAGGGCCTCTTCCCCGGACAGGCCGGCCAGGGCGCCCCAGACCACGGGATCCAGGCGTTCCGCCCGCCGACGCCGGCTTTCCACGGCAAAGGGCAGGCCGGCCAACGCCGTGTCCCACCAGGCCTCCCCCGTCACATGCTGGTGGAAGGGATCCAGTCGGTTGAGGCAGGCGTCGAGCAGGGCAGCCGGCTCGGCCCAGTCGCTGAGATAGAGGCGGGATCCCGGCCGGGTGACACGGGCCAGCTCGCGCAGGACGACGGCCGGATCCTCGAAGGTGCGGAAGGCCCAGCGGCAGGCCACCCAGTCGAACAGCCCGTCGGCGAACTCCAGGCGATGGGCGTCCTGGACCGTGATCACAATGTTGTTGAGGCGCTGCTCCACGAAGCGGCAGGCCGCCAGCTTGAGCATGCGGTCACTGAGGTCCGCCGCCATGATGCGGCCACCCGCCGGCGAAAGGCGGGCCGTCAACTGGCCGGTTCCGCAGGCGAGGTCGAGGCCGGTGTCGCCTGGCTCCGGACGGAGCAGGCGCAGGACGTGCTCACCTTCCCCGGGCTGGTCCAGGAAGGGGCAGTCGTTCCAGGCCGGGGCCAGGTCATCGAAGTGCCGGGCCAGGTCGGCGCGGTGGGCGGGTGGCGTCATCATCATCCTCCGGGGCGGCCCCGTCCGACGGACTCCCAGTGATATCTTGGCGGCAGACTAGCAGTCTGTCGGACTTGGCCACTTGGCGGTCTTCATCGCTCCAATCGGTCCGGATTTTCCGCAATTTTCTTGAACAGACCACCAGTATGCCCTGCGAAAATTCCGAAAACCCGGCCTCGATTAGGACGCGAATCCCATCCAAGGCCCAAGCCCGACAGGCTGCTAGGCGGCGCCGACGGTCCCAACTTACGAAGGAGGCCCATGTACTTCGAGATCGAAGGCAGTCGCCACCTGGGCGGCACCTTCATCCCCCAGGGAAACAAGAACGAGGCGCTGCCCGTGCTGGCCGCCGCCCTGCTCAGCTCCGATCGCGTCATCCTCGACAACCTGCCCGCCATCCTCGACATCGAGGCCATGCTGCAGCTGGCGGCCTCGGTGGGGGCGGAGGTGGCCTGGGATGCGGCCGCCCACCGCGCCGAGATCGTCGCCGCGCAGCTCCAGGACCAGCCCGACGGGGAGCTGGCCGGACGCATCCGCGGCAGCCTCCTGCTGGCGGCGCCGCTGCTGGCCCGGGTCGGCCGCGCCGTGCTGCGCCGGCCGGGCGGGGATCGCATCGGCCGGCGGCGCATCGACACGCACCTGGCCGTCTTCCAGTGGCTGGGGGCCGAGATCGGCCTGGCGGGCGAGGAGGTGGTGCTGACCGCCCCCCGGGGCCTCCAGGGCGCGCGCCTCTTCCTCGACGAGGCGAGCGTTATGGCCACCGAGAACGCCCTCATGGCGGCCGCCCTCGCCCGCGGCGAGACGGTGATCGAGAACGCCGCCTGCGAACCGCACGTCCAGCAGCTGGCCCGCATGCTGCAGGCGATGGGCGCCCAGGTGGAGGGGATCGGCACCAACCGCCTGCTCGTCCAGGGCAGCGGCGGCGCGCCGCTGGCCGGCTGCCGGCACCGCGTGGCAGAAGATCACATCGAGGTGGGCAGCCTCATCGCGCTGGCGGCGGCGACGGAGTCGGAGCTGCGCATCGCCGGCGTCACGCCCGAGACCTATCGCATGATCCAGCGCGTCTATCACAAGTTGGGGGTGGAGTTCCGCATCGAGGGCGAGGTCATCCACGTGCCGCGGGAGCAGGCGCTGGAGATCGACTACGACCAGTTCGGCAGCATCCCGCGCATCCACGACGCGCCCTGGCCGGGCTTCCCGGCGGACCTCTCCTCCATCGCCGTCGTGCTGGCCTGTTGCAGCCGCGGCCAGGTGCTCATCCACGAGTGGATGTTCGAGAGCCGCCTCTACTGGGTGGACTCGCTCATCAGCATGGGGGCGCGCATCACCCAGTGCGACCCGCACCGCGTTCTCGTCAGCGGCGGGCAGCCCCTCAGCGCCGCGCAGCTGCATTCGCCGGACATCCGCGCCGGCATGGCCCTCATCATCGCCGCGCTGCGGGCCGAGGGCCTGACGCGGATGCAGAACATCCAGCAGGTGGACCGGGGCTACGAACGCATCGAGGAACGGCTGGGCGCGCTGGGGGCCAGGATCAGGCGCCAGGGCGCCTGAGGATAAACCGGTCGGCCACACGCGATGACGTGCGCATCTGAAGCACGCGTTGCGAGGGCAGGTGATCCAATGATGGGAGATGACATGGCAACGAACGGCACAAAGCAGGTGGTACCCTTCTCAACGTGGATGGTTGGCAAAAAGGTCTCCCCGGTCCTGGTCCTGGACGATGGCAAACCCTACCAGCCTGTCATGCTCTTTGTGGTGGACCTGGACGGACAGATCCGGGCCTTCACCCTTGGCCGTGCCGACCATGGCAAGGCGCTTCTGCGGGAGGTCCTGTCGGCGGCAGAGACAGCCCCCTTGGCCGGGGCACCGGGTCATCCAACCTTGGTGTTCGTGGAGGATGAGGAGCTGGCGCGCCAGATCCGCAAGGCCTTGCCAAACTCCGAGGTGCGGGTTCGCGCAACCCCGGAGTTGGACGCGATCATTGAGGAACTCTTCCAGCAGATAGATCAAGGGGAAGAGGACTTGCAACCAGGGGGCGCATTCCTGCCCGATGTGCAAGAACACCACAAGTCGCCCTGGTACCAAGCTGCCGCCGAGATGTACGCTCGGGCTCCCTGGATGATCCTGCCTGAGGATCGGGCCCTGCTGCGTGTCACGGCCACCCCCTTTGGACTCCGAGGGGCCATGGTTTGCCTGATCGGCGAACTGGGTGAAAGCCTGGGCTTTGTGGTCTTCAACTCAAGAAGGGATTTTGACCAGTACTTGGAAGCGGCCGACTGTCTGGATCGAAACGGGCCCCCTTCGTTGGCCACCCTGCCAGAGCATCTCGCCTTGAACTACATCCGTGTGAAGGAGCTTCCAGCGCCGGTCCGCAAGCAACTCAAGACAGTCGGCCACCCATTGGCCGGCCCGAACGCCTTTCCGGAACTGGTCCACTTAGGCAGCCACATGGTTTGCCTGCCGCTAAGCGTGGACGACCTGCGCCGAGGCGAGTTGCTGTGCCGGGTCATCACCTGGCTGGTGGACAACGAACCCCGCTTGGCTGATCCAGACCTGGATGTCACGAGGATCCGACATCGCATCCGTGTCCGGATCGGCGACGAGGTCTTCCCCGTGACCGTCTCCTTGCAATAGCCGCTCCTCCCATCGGCCAGGATCCCGCGGAAGGTGGGAGGACGGGCACACCCTCCGTGGATGATTGGGCTTCCCCCACATCGTCAGGGATGGAAGCATCGCACCATTAAGGGTGGACGGACACGGGAGCGGCTGGCTCCTGGATCACGGGGACCAGGCGTCGAAAGTCATAGCCGCCCTTGTGGGCGCCCCAGGCCTGCCGGCCCTCCTCGTCGTAGCCGCGGTCCCAGGTGCCGAGCCCTTCGCCCGTGATGGACACCTCGCTGGTGGCGTAGGCCGCCCCCCGCAGGGTGCTGGCGCAGCCCTCGCCTTGCGTGCCGCCGGCATAGACGCCCTGGCCGGGATGCCAGGTGAGATGGACGGCGCAGCCGGCGCGCTCCTCCAGCGCCGAGGGGTCCAGTCCAGCCAGGAGGGAGTCGTTCCGCCAGGCGCCGGCGAAGCGCCGTTCAGGGGCGGGCAGCTGCCAGACCTCGCTGACGAAGGTGGTGGGCGATTCCTGGCGCAGGCGGTAGACGCGCTGCCGATAGGGCTGATCCTGGGCCTGGGCCATGGCCTGCTCCACGTAAAGCCAGGGGCCGTCCTCCCGCTCCTTCCAGATGGGGACCATGCGCAGGCGGATGTCGTAGTAGTCGGAGTCGGCGGCGGCCTGCCGCGCGCTGCTGAAAGAGCCGGTCAGCCAGCCCCGCAGGTGTGGCAGGCCGGGCACCTCGTCCTCGGCCCCCAGCAGGCCGGACATGAGCATGACAAGGCAGAGGGTGCGGATCGGCATCATGGGACTCCCGCGGCTGTTGTCCGCCGGCAAGGTACGACGACGGGCGCGGTGCAAGGCAATCACCTCGTGAAGATCGGGAGCGGGCGCCTCCATGTGGAGCTTCTTCACCTTCGCTGGTTTGGTGCTGACAGGCCTGGGCCTGCTGGCCGGATTTCGCCTCCTGCTTCCCCTGCGCCTGGGGCCCTGGCCCACGGCCCTGCTCTGGGGCGCCCTCCAACTGCTCAGCCTCCTGCCCATGCTCGTGCTCGCCCTGCGTCGCGCCTGGCACCCGGCGCGCCCCTTGGAACTGATGGCGGCGGCCGGCTGGGTGGTGATCGGCTGGCTGTCGGTGGTCTTCGTGCTGGTGGTGGCCCGCGACCTCATCCTGCTGGCCGTGCGCTTGACGGGCGGCGTGCAGGCCTGGGCGGCGGGCAGCCCCGCGCAGTGGGCGGCGGCGGGACGCCAACTGCTGGACGGGCGGACGGCGGCCCTGCTCCTGGCGGGGGCGGCCACCCTCTACACGGCATGGAGCGTGTCGGCTGCCTATCGCATGACCCGCGTGCAGCGGGTGGAGGTCCCCGTCGCCGGACTGCATCCGGACCTGGACGGCCTCAGCATCGCCCAGCTGAGCGACCTCCACATCGGGCCCTCCATTCGCCGGCGCCACATCGAGGCCGTGGCAAGGGTGACGCAGGAGCTGGGCGCGGATCTGATCGTCCTCACCGGCGACCTGGCCGACGGCAGGCCCGCCGACCTGGCGCCCCACGCCGCGCCCCTCGCCACCCTGTCGGCGCCGCTGGGCAAGTGGTTCGTCACCGGCAACCACGAGTACTACAGCGACCCCGAGGGCTGGCTGCGCGCGGCCCGCGAACTGGGCTTCGGCACCCTGGTCAACCAACATGTCCTGCTCGGGCGCGGCGCCGGCCGCCTGCTGCTCGCCGGCGTGCCCGACATCAGCGGCGGGCGTTTCCTGCGCTCCCATGAGCATCATCCCGACCTCGCCGTGGCCGGAGCGCCGGAGGCGGACTTCCGCCTGCTCCTGGCCCACCAGCCGGCCAGCGTCTTCGGCGCGGCCAGAGCCGGCTTCGACCTCATGCTGAGCGGCCATACCCACGGCGGACAGTTCCATCCCTGGACCTGGCTGGCGGGCAAGGCCAACCCCTACCTCAAGGGCCTCAACCGGCACGACGGGCGGCTGCAGGTCTACGTCAGCCAGGGGACCGGTTTCTGGGGGCCGCCCATGCGCTTCAGCGCGCCGGCGGAGATCACACTGCTCACTCTCCGCCGGGTGGATGCCGCCAAAGAAGGACCTGGCGCCTTGTCGGAGGTGGGCCACTGATGGGATCCGCGCCACCGTCTGACCTGAGTTTGGTGTAGCAGCTTTGAGGTCTGACCCATCATCTGACCACTAACCACTGCCCACCGCCCACTGCCCTACCTCAGCAGCGTCACCGTCCTCGTCTGCGCCCGCCCCGCCGCCTCCAGCGTGACCAGATAGAGGCCGCTGGCCAGGCGTCCGGCCTGGAAGGGCAGGTGATGCGTGCCCGCCGGCA